>DATHIJ010000146.1:0-6205 GCA_035489975.1 Propionibacteriaceae bacterium
CGGACTTCAGCCCTCCTCATGGGGCGTTCTTCGTCGGCTACCTGAATGGGGACGCCGTGGCTATGGGAGGCTGGCGCTTTCGAACTCCTGGAGTGCCTCGCGTGGCGCGGCGGCCAGCCGAGATCAGGCGCATGTTCGTACGCGAAAGCGTACGAGGACGCGGGTTCGGCCGGCTGGTGTTGGCGGCCCTGGAGGCCAGCGCGGCAGCCGCCGGTGCCGACTGGATGCTGTTGGAGACCGGCAGCCCGCAGGTGGCCGCTATCGGTCTCTACCGATCGAGCGGCTACGTCGACGTCGAGCGGTTCGGGTATTACGCAGCCTCGGAGCAAGCACTGAACTTGGGACGACCACTGCGCTGACTCGCGCTCACCCGGGTGAAGTGTGCAAGGTCTCAACTGGCTGCCCCGCAGGCTCGCGATGAGGTCGAAGTCTCTTTGTCCACATGGAGCACAGTTGCGCCAGTCAGCTCCGGACCGGCGGCAATCAAGAGATCTGGAAGGAATGCGATCCAATTTCCAGCAAGGTCAAGCTTGTGCTTGGGCCTGGCGCACCGTCTACCTGGCCCGCGCAAGGCTCCCAGATCATCGCGTCGTCGTTCGGCTCCCTCACCCGCTTGCCCGGGCACTGCCGACCTTGAACCGGCGCGGATTTCAGACGGAACGGCGATATGAGGAAGTTCGTGTCGGTTGAGGCGCTATTCCATCATCAATGTCAGTGCCGCCTTCTAATATGAATGTGTGTTCGATAGTCAGGCAGGCGGGCTGGGTGCGGCGACGACCTTGTCGCTGGTGGGTCAGGCCCACCGCCAGGTCCTCGAACAGGAATGCGTCTTGGTGGAGCTGGCGGCGCATTGGGCAGATCTCAACCATCCGGACAGCCAACCTTCGTCTAATGGGAAACCGTTGCCGGGTGCGGAGCAGGCGCGGCAGTTGGGCGGGCAGGGCACCCCGGAGGTGTTGGAGTTCGCCGCCGCCGAGCTAGGTGCCCGGATGGAGACCACCGTCTTGTCGGCGCGAGCGTTGATGGCTGATGCGTTGGATCTGCGACACCGGCTGCCCGAGCTGTGGCAACTCATCTGCGCCGGCCAGGTCGCGTCGTGGCGAGCCCGGAAGGTGGCCCAAGCCACCCGGCATCTCAGCCGAGACTCCGCGATGCATGTTGACGCCGCGGTTGCCCCCGCGATCGTCGGGTTGCCGTGGGGCAGGTTCGAAACCCTGCTCACCGCCAAAATCATCGAAGCCGACCCCAAGGCGGCCGAGGAGCAGGCCAAGATCAGCGAGGCGGAACGCTTCGTCCGGGCCGGCCGCACCAGCCAATCAGGATTGAGGTTATTGATCGCCAAAGCCAACGCCGGCGATGTCATCTGGTTCATGGCGACCCTCAACCGGATAGCAGAAATCCTGCGGCTGCAAGGCGACATGGACTCAGCCGATGTCCGGCGATCCAAAGCGATCGGCATCTTGGCCCAACCAGCCTTGGCGCTGCAGCTGCTCTGGGAGTTCCGGAACGAACAACATCCAGCCGCCGAACCCCAGCAGCCCGAAGAGCCCATCGACAATGAAGCGAACTCGCCCTTCGAATCCTCCACAACTCCGCCTCCAGCACACCCGCCGGAGGCCGCAGCTCACAACCTGCCAGAAACCGATCCGGCAGAGCAGCCGCCCGATCCGGCAGAAGCATCGCCCGGTTCGGCGTTGATCATCCGGCCGTCCGGGGTCGATCAGCGGAAGCTGCGGCCGCAGGTGATACTGCATATCCATCTCAGCCAAGAAGCGCTACTCGCCACCACCGGCGGTGCAGAAGCACTCGGCGGCGGAGTCGGCCGGCTCGAAGGCGTCGGACCCATCACCCTCGGCCAGGTGCGACGCTTCCTCGCCGACACCAACTGCCAAGTGAAGGTGCAGCCGGTGATCGATCCCCAAGACACTGCACCGGTAGACGGCTATGAGATTCCCCGGCGGATCAGAGAAGCCATGTTCTTGCGGATGCCAGCCAGCTGCTTCCCCTACTCCGCTGCAACAAAGCGGATGGATCTAGACCACACCAAGTCATACCTGCCACTAGCCCGCGGCGGACCGCCCGGCCAAACCGGCGTCCACGGCTTGGGCCCGTTGATCCGCTTCGAACACCGCATCAAAACCCACAGCCGCTGGCACGTGCGACAACCCGAACCCGGCGTCTGGATCTGGCGATCACCAAACCGCCACTACTACCTCGTCACCAACACCGGCACCCACAACCTCGGTAACGGCCCGTTCGCGCGACGAATCTGGCGCGCGGCCGCGCCCGCGACGCAGCAAGCCATCACCACTACCTAGCCGCGACACGCCCTGGTCACTCTCTGGGCCGTTCCCCATCCGCAACCCGGCCGGCGATCATGCGGCTTGCTCATCCAAGAGAGCATCAACGAAGACCTCCGCATCAAACGGTGCAAGATCATCTGCACCTTCGCCGAGGCCGACGAGCTTGACTGGCACGCCCAGCTCCCGCTGCACCTGGACCACAATGCCGCCTTTGGCAGACCCGTCCAGCTTGGTGAGCACAATGCCCGTCACGTCGACAACCTCGGCAAAGATCCGAGCCTGGGTGAGTCCGTTCTGACCGGTAGTGGCGTCGAGCACCAGGAGCACCTCACCTACCGGTGCTTGGCGCTCGATCACCCGCTTCACCTTGCCCAGCTCATCCATCAGCCCAACCTTGGTGTGCAGCCGACCCGCGGTGTCGATCAGTACCACGTCGACCTCCTGCTCGATGCCGGCTTTGACAGCCTCGAAAGCAACGCTGGCTGGGTCCGCCCCCTCCGCGCCTCGCACGGTCGGCACTCCCACTCGGCTCCCCCAGGTCTCGAGCTGGTCCGCCGCGGCTGCCCGGAAAGTGTCAGCAGCACCGAGGAGTACATCCTTGTCTTCGGCGACCAGGACCCGGGCAAGCTTGCCCACGGTCGTGGTCTTGCCGGTGCCGTTCACTCCGACCACCATGACCACAGCAGGCTGCTCAAGCCGGTCGGCATTGAGACTGCGGTCCATGGTCGGATCGACCAGCTTGATCAACTCGGCTCGCAGAATGGCCTTTGCTTTTCCCGGCTCGGAAATCCCCTCCACCCGAAGTTTGTTACGCAAGGACTCCACAAGCTCGGTCGCGGGGGCAACGCCGAGGTCGGAGGTGATCAGGGTCTCCTCAAACTCCTCCCAGGTGTCCTCGTCGATACGATCACGGGTGATCAACAGCA
Source organism: Propionibacteriaceae bacterium (assembly GCA_035489975.1). Lineage (GTDB taxonomy): Bacteria > Actinomycetota > Actinomycetes > Propionibacteriales > Propionibacteriaceae > Microlunatus. The sequence continues at coordinate 3,230 of DATHIJ010000146.1, forward strand.
GCAGGCCGCGGCCAAGCGCGTTGTTAGAACCCGCCAGCCGACGGCGCAGGCGTACTAGTCGACTCTCCGGAGCTTCGGGGCGCTCGAGCTCGGGGGCCTCCGGCGCCAGCTCAATGTCAGGGATTTCAATTTCGGGCGGCCTGGCTCGCACGTCAACCTGCGTGGCGGAGGGTTCATCCCCGGAGTCCGCGGCCGGCTTCTCCCATCCATGCGGAGCCTTCTCGACGCTGGGCGGCGGTTCACCAGTACGCAGCGCCCGGCGGCGGCCGACGGCGAGAAAGCCGACGAGAACGGCAGACACCAGCAGAATGACGCCAACGACCAACCACAAAGTTGTCGCATCCACCGGCTCATCCTAGGGGAGGAGCCAGTGGCCCCGGCTCAACGACCGCGGGTGGACTCGATCAGCTTGATGAAGCGGGCAGGAGGCTCTCCGTCACCATTGAGATGGTCGGCCGCGCGGGCCGCCCGGTCGGATAGTCGCGGTGCGCGCTGCTTGCCGCGGCCCTCCATTCCGAACAGAACCAGGCCAACGGTGCAGGCTGCCAGGACCAAGATCACAATCATTGCGACGACGATGGAGGTCACGAACACCCCTTTCAGACAGTCGATGTCGAGCGGACGGGGAAGGAACTGTCTTGCGGGCCGTACAGCCGCAACTGTGATGCAGGCGGTGCCGGTGGAACAGCTCTCGGGCCCATAGTCTGCCAAGCCAAGATCACGATGTCCCTATTGAAACGCCGATTCTTGCTCTCGATTTCATTACAACCTTGGGGCCGAGGTCCGGCGGACCTCACCCAAACCTCTAGTACCCAGGCTCAAGCGAATCTCACCTGCGAGCTCCCCATCAGGGAGGACAGTCGCGAGGTCCCGCGGTTGGCGCAGCGGCGTGCTCGTGAGAGCACGTCACAAAGGCGGGTCAGGCGACGGACTCGGTTTCACGAAGCCGTGAGGAGATCACTGTTGAGACGCCATCACCGCGCATGCTGATCCCATACAAGGCATCCGCGATCTCCATCGTCCGCTTCTGGTGAGTGATCACCAGCAATTGGCTCGTTGCCCGCAGCTCCTCGTAAATCTCCAGCAGCCGGCCGAGATTGGTGTCGTCGAGTGCAGCCTCGACCTCGTCAAGAATGTAAAAAGGGCTGGGTCGTGCGATGAATAGCGATATCAGGAAGCAGACAGCCACCAGGGCACGCTCACCACCGGACAGCAACGAGAGCCGCTTGATCTTCTTCCCCGGCGGGCGGGCCTCGACATCGACCCCAGTGGTCAGCCAGTCGCCCGGTTCAGTCAGGATCAGCCGACCTTCGCCGCCGGGGAAGAGCCGTGCGAACACGCGCTCGAAAGCGGCCGCAATGTCGGCATAGGCGTCGGCGAAAACGAGCTGCACCCTGTTGTCAACCTCGACGATGATCTCCAGGAGATCCCGACGGGTCTTCCTCAGGTCCTCCAGCTGTGTGGAGAGGAATTTGTGCCGGGCCTCCAGAGCGTCGTACTCCTCCAGAGCGAGCGGGTTGACCCGGCCAAGCAGGTTGAGCTCGCGCTCGGCAGTTCGCAAGCGCTTCTCTTGCAGCTCGCGGACGTACAACACCGGCTCGGGTTGCTCGTCCTCGCCGGCCAGGGTAGTGCCGTCCTCTCCAGTGAGAACCGGCACCGCGTTATCCGGTCCATACTCGGCCAGCAGCTCCGCAGCTTCGAGCCCGAGCTCAGCCATGGCCCGCTCTGCCAGCGCCTCCACCCTCATTTGCTGCTCAGCCCGGGCGAGTTCGTCTCGATGCGCGGCGTCAACCAGGGATTCAAAGTCGCGCGTCAGTGAACGTACGGATGCGCGCGCCGCACTGAGCGCGGCTTCGGCGTCGGTACGCATGACCTCCGCCTGAGAGCGTTCGCGCGCCGCCAAGGCTAGGGAGCGTTCCAGAAGGTGCGCCAAAAAAGTCCCCCCGGCGTGTACAGCAGCCGCGGTATGTGCCTCTCGCGCCAGCCGCTCGCGGCGAGCAATTTCACGGAGGCGGGCCTGGCGTTCTCCGTCAGCAGCCCGGCGCAGTGCATCGGCTCGACCAGCGAGAGCGCGTCCGCGCTCCTCTAGAGTCCGCAGCGCCAGGCGAGCATCCATCTCCCCGCTGCGGGCGAGCCTTGCCTGCTCGGCCAACCAGTCACGTTCCGCTCGGTCCGGCTCCATGTCATCCATGGTCTGCGCAGCGAGCTCCAGCCGGTGCTCGAGGTCAGCAAGACCGGCGACATCGCTGTCCCGCGCCTCTTCGGCATTCGCAATCGCTTGGCGCAGCCGCTCAGCTTCGTCGTACGCGGAACGAGCACTCGAGCTCAGCTGGCTGAGCTCCTCAGCCAGCGCTGCCATAGCGGCGTCGGACTCATGCAGCCGAGCCAGTGTCATTTCGACGCCGGCGCTGGCCTGACGATGCTGCTCCCCCAGCTGGTTCTGGGTGAAACGCAGCCGCTCGCATGCGTGACTTGCCTCTGTCAGTCGCCGCTTCGCGTCGTCGATCGCGGACTGCACTTCGATCAGCGTTGGGCTCGCCGACGATCCGCCGGCGGCAAAATGAGCACTGAGAACGTCCCCCTCGCGCGTGACGGCCACGACATCAGGCAGCTGCGCGATCAGACTCTGAGCCGCGGGCAGATCCTCGACTATGGCAACCTTGCGCAGCACTCGCTGCACCGATGCGGTGAGTTGATCAGGAACCTCGACCAGCCCCACGGCGTACTGTGCCCCAGCAGGAAGCTCTGGCCAGGCGTCGCTCCGCTCTACCTCGCCTCGTCCCCCAAGCAACAGTCCAGCCCGTCCCAGATCTTCTGCCTTGAGATGGTCGAACGCAGCCATTGCGGCATCTAGGCCGGTGACAGCCACCGCGTCGGCTGCCGCGCCGAAGGCCGCTGCAATCGCCGTCTGGTACGGGGACTGGACCCGGACCAGCGTGGCGACTGACCCCAGCAGTCCGTTCAACCGTTCCGTAG
>DATHIJ010000147.1:0-6066 GCA_035489975.1 Propionibacteriaceae bacterium
TCAACAAACCGCCTATCGCGTATGCAGCAGTTCGGGGCATCAGAAAGAACACCCCGCCGAGTCGTTGCTCGACGAAGTCGAGGCGCTGGGGCGCCGTCGCGTTGGCAGGTAGGGTCAGGGTTCGGCGTAGTTGCCGCTCGGTGGCGGCGATCCCGCGGTAGGCCCATTCCGGGTTGGCCAGCCCGAGCGCCGCCCGCACCGGGACCCTGTTGCGCACCAGCGCACCGGCGATGTGCCGGGGGACGGTGTGATCCCGCGAGTCGATGATCGAAAACTCACGCCGCTCGGCAAGTGTCTTCAAGACCGCGGAAGCCCGCGCCTCCATCACTCCGAAAATCGCGATCACCGCGCGGCGCCCCAACCGATGACGCAGCACTGGGGTCATGTCCACAAAGAGCCGCTGACCAGGCGCGTGCATTGCGGGCGGCCCGGCGAATGGCTGAGCGGGTGGCATTTTGATCGCGGTGGCGACCGAGGCGCCAATCAACCGAATGGCAGCAATACCCATGGGCGTGATCGGTCTTGTCAGGCCTTGAGCCAAGCTCAGACACATCAGCACCCGCAGGCCCGGCTGGTGCATCCGTGGTATCGGGTACAGCGTGGTGATCGGCCGCGCCTGCGTCAACCAGAAGCGCCCCGCCGCGTCGAGTGCCCATTCGGTGTCCTGCGGCGCCCCGTAGTGTCGCTCTACCTGCTGGCCAAGATCAACAAGCTGCAGCAGCCGCTCGTCATCAAGGCAGGCTTCGGAGCTGCGGTCGGCCGACTCATGGCGCTCAGTGCCGCCGCCGGGCAGGCTGGTGATCATCACCCTTTTGTCGCCCAACCGCCGCGCGACAATCCTGCGGTCGGTGGAGCTCACGATGAAATGATCCGGGTTGACCGCGCCAGAGACGACCGCCTCGCCGAGTCCTGGACTTGCGTCGATCACCGTTTCGTTGCGGTTGCCGGTGACCGGGTTCGCCGTGAACATCACGCCCGCCACAGCCGCATCGATCATCCGCTGCACTACTACCGCCAGCGCCACGCCGCGGTGGTCGATCCCGTTGGCGTTGCGGTAGCTGACGGCTCGGTCGGTCCACAGCGAGGCCCAGCAGCGCCGGACGGCATCGAGCAACGCAGCCGAACCAACCACGTTGAGGTAGGTGTCCTGCTGCCCGGCAAAGCTGGCGTGCGCAAGGTCCTCAGCCGTTGCAGATGAGCGTACGGCCACCGCTTCCTCATGGCCGAGCGCAGTGTAGTAATCGCTGATCGCGGTTCGCAGCGCGGCTGGCGGCTCCAGCGCCAGCACTCGCTGGCGGGCCTCCTCAGCGGCGGCTGCGACTCCGGCCGGATCCGTGGCGCCGGCGAGCTTGTCCATCAGGTCATCCAGACGTTCCTGGACTACCAAGCCATAGGCATCCGTAGTGACACAAAAGCCGCCTGGCACCGGCAGGTCCGCTGAGCTCATGATTCCGAGGTTGAGCGCCTTGCCGCCGACCGCATTGATCATGGTCGAGTCGACGTCGGCGAGGTCCACCACGAACTTCATGAACTGACGATAGAGCGCAGGTCAACAAAACTCAACAACTGATGAATTACTGGTAAATGGGAGGTCGTATTAGCTCCAAAAGGGCGCCGGTAACCTACTCGAGCGTGACTCGCTTTCCGGAAACGCGTCGGGACGAGGTTGTCGAGGTGCTGCACGGTAGGACCATCGCGGACCCATATCGCTGGCTGGAGGATCCAGACTCGGTTGAGACCGCCGACTGGGTGAAGCGCCAGAACGAGTCCACCGCTGGATATCTGGAGTCCTTGCCGGATCGGCCATGGTTTTTCGACACGATGCAGCAGGTGATGAGACAGCCGCGGGCCGGTGTGCCGTTCAAGCGTGCCGGGCACTACTTGGTGACCAGGAACGATGGCAGCCAGAACCAAGACGTGACCTACATCGCCTCCTCACTGGTAGAGCTGCTGGCTGGCGGCCGCGTGCTTGTTGATCCCAACACTTTCTCCGACGACGGCACCAGCTCATTGGCCAGCTTGACCGTCAGCGGGAACGGTGAGTTGGTGGCATACGGAGTCAGCGAGGCCGGCAGCGATTGGTCTACCTTTCGGCTGCTGAGCTTGGCCAGCGGAGATGAGGTGGACGATGCGCTGATCCAGACCAAGTTCTCCGAGGCGGAATGGCTACCCGACCATCGCTCGTACGTCTACACCCATTTTGATCATGAGGGTGACCCGGACGGTACCCAGACCGCCGCGCTGGGAGGACCCAAGTTACGGCTGCATCGCATCGGCGACTCTCAAGATCAGGACAAGGTGATCATGGAGTTTCCAGAGAACGATCAGCTGATGTTCTGGGGGGAGGTCACCGACGACGATCATTATCTGGTTGTCAGCGTTGTGGAAGGCACCGAGAACAGGAACCGCCTCTGGGTCTATCCGATCATCCCGGGAGAGCGCAGCGAGCTCGGGAGGCCCATCAAGATCATTGACGAAGCGTTTGCTGAATTCGTGCTCGCAGGCTCGAAGGGTCAGACCCTCTATCTTCGAACCGATTTTGAGGCCGAGGCGGGTCGGCTGGTCGCTGTCGATCTTGAATCCTTCATCGCCAGTGGAGAGGTCCATTGGCAAGAGGTGGTCGCCGCGTCCGAACACACCCTGTTGGACGCGACGGGAGCCGGCGACGGATTCATCCTGGTGTACCTCGCAGACGCGCAGCCTCGGATCATTTGGGTGAGCATGGACGGCTCGTCAGCCCAACAGGTTGAGGTGGTTGGGGGTGCGGTGGTCGGGCTCAACGCCAAGCGCGGCGAGCCCGAGGCGTTCATCGGACTTTCATCAGTCACCTCGCCCACGCACAGCTACCTGATCGAGACCAGCTCAGCCGCTGCGACCTCGCTCGCCGGACTGGTGCAGCCGGCCGACCAAGCTTTTGCCGCACCGCCGACGGTGATGGAGCGTCGTACGGCAATCAGCAAGGATGGGACGCCGGTGCGGTACTTCCTGATCGCTCCAGCCGACGTCGACCGGTCGCGGCCACAGCCGACCCTGCTGTACGGCTACGGCGGGTTCAAGGTCCCGGTACTTGCGGACTATCGACCGGGTTGGCCTTGCTGGCTGGCCGCCGGTGGTTTGCTAGCGATCGCCAATCTGCGAGGTGGGGGAGAGTTCGGCACGGCCTGGTACGAGGCCGGTCGACTGGCGCACAAACAGAACGTTTTTGATGACTTCGTCGCGGTCGCCGAGGACCTTAGACAGACCGGAGTCACCTCGACCCAACAACTTGCGCTGCACGGCCGCAGTAATGGGGGCCTACTGGTGGGTGCGGTGATGACGCAGCATCCCGACCTGGCGGCGGCCGCACTGCCAGCGGTCGGGGTGTTGGATCTGCTGCGCTTCCATCTGTTCACGATCGGCGCCGCCTGGATCTCCGATTATGGGAATCCGGACGATCCGGAGGAGTTCGCCCGTGCGCTGGCCTACTCGCCGCTGCATAACGTGCGCAATGGGATCAGCTATCCAGCGACTTTGGTGCTCACCGGCGATCATGACGATCGTGTCGTGCCGCTGCATAGCCACAAGTTCACCGCCGCCTTGCAGCATGCCCAGGCCGGTGGTCAGCCGATCTTGACCAGGATCGAGGTCTCGACTGGCCACGGAATCGGCAAACCGACCTCCCTCATCGCGGCCGAATGGACCGATCTGCTCGCGTTCGCAGCCCACCACACGGGCTTAGAAGCTCCCTCAGGGGAGCAGATTAGAAACGTCAGTGACAGCGGGTAAGTTCGCACGCATGACTGTTGCCGTTGACGACGATGTCTTCGCGTCTCTCGTCGAGCCGTTGCGCCGGGAATTGACGGTGCACTGCTATCGCATGGCGGGCTCGATCCATGACGCGGAAGACCTGGTCCAGGAGACCTATCTGCGGGCCTGGCGTGGCTTTCACAGCTTTGAGAACCGCTCGTCGGTGCGTACCTGGATGTATCGCATCGCGACCAACGTCTGCCTCACCGCGCTCGACGGCCGTGCTCGTCGGCCGATGCCAACTGGCTTCGGCCAGCCCAGTTCGGATCCCTACGGTTCGCTGGAGTCTCGACCTGAGGTGACCTGGCTGGAGCCGGTGCCCGACGCCGTGGTCTGGGGCGGATCCGCAGATGATCCGGCTGCCGAGGTGGTTGACCGGGAGAGTGTTCGGCTGGCGTTCATGGCGGCTTTGCAGCATCTCACCCCGCCCCAGCGTGCAATTTTGATCTTGCGCGATGTGCTCGCCTGGCAGGCCAGCGAAGTGGCAGACCTGCTGAACATGTCGACGGCCGCTGTGAACAGCAGCCTGCAGCGCGCCAGAGCTCAGGTCCACAAACTCGACCCGGAGGGCACCGACCAGCCACTCGATGACGAGCATGCGAAGGAGTTGCTCTCCGATTACGTGGCCGCCTTCGAGAACTATGACGTCAAGCGGATCGTCGAGCTTCTTGCCGAGGACGCGGTCTGGGAGATGCCGCCATACCTAGGCTGGTACGAAGGATCCGCCGCCATCGGGCATCTCATCGAGACGCACTGTCCGGCTGAGGGGCCTGGCGACCAGATCATGGTGCCAACCTCGGCCAACGGCCAGCCGGCATTCGCCCTCTATATGAAGCAGCCGGACGGGACGCATCATGCGTTCCAGCTTCAGGTGTTGACGGTGACCGACAAGGGTGTTGCCCATGTCGGCTGCTTCTTCGATACCGCGCTGTTCGCCCAGTTCGGGCTCCCAGAAGTCATGAAATCGTCAGATCGAGAAGGTAGAGCGCCACGGTGAAGAAGGTGACGTGCTCGCCGTCACCATGCGCACAGTCTGGTCTGTTTGGCGGCTGAATGTCAGCACATACGCCGAGTAGCCTGGAGCGGTGAGCAGTAACCTGCCGATCTCATCCCCGTATCGGAGCACCCCCGATGCTCCAGTGACCGACGCCGAACGCGATCGCCTCACCGCCAGGCTCAACGCGGCCTATACCGCGGGAACTTTGGACCAGGATGACTATCGCGTTCGGCTCGACCTACTCTTCGCGGCGAAACGGCTCGGTGAACTGGTGCCTGTGGTTGACGGGTTGCCACCACTGCCGACCCACTCGAGCCCGGCGATTGTCATGAGTTCCAGCGGGCAGCCGGGGGAGCTGTCGGAGTCACGACCAGCGGGACGATTGACTGCTGTAGTTGTGGGGGGAGTGGCCGCGGTAGTCCTGCTCATTGCAATCCTGCTCGTGCTCTTGATTTAGCCGGTAGCCCCTGAAGTGCCACCAAACGCCTTGGCGGGACCTCCAATTCAGGTCGAGGCCGGCAACGATTTGGTACGGCTAACCTGACCTGTTCCAAGACTGACGATTGATCATTAAAATATGTTTATGCCTCGGCAACACATCACCCAAAGAAAGATCGCTGAACACGTTCAGCGGCTGGGTGAGCTTTACCCGCCAATCTCGCTTGGCTCGGTCGATCGGACAATCAAGCAGCCCGGAGTTGTAGCCAGGAAGTTTGGGCACGTTATCGACTATCTCGCGCGAGTGGAGCTAGAAGTCGATCGCAATGTGCTGGAGCTCCTTGTCCTGCTGCCCGATGTTGACGAAACCAACAAGACCTTCTACGCCGACGTGTGGCAGCCGCAAGAGATCCAGCACGGGTTGATCTTGGATCGACTCCAGCAGGACCTCGGCCGTACCGCCGCCAAACCGCACCTCGATGTGTCGTTACCGATCAAGATCTTGGGAGCGCTGGCTCATCTGAAGCCCGTCCAGGATGTCGCCAAGTTGATGTACTTTCTCACTGGCGCCAGCACCGAACGGCAAGCTGTGCTTGCCTACAACCAGATCAACCACGGGATGCAGGAGCTTGGCGAGACTGCGATTTCGGAAACGATCATCACTCCGATCAAGCAGCAGGAGCCGGGACACTTCGCCTTCTACCAGATGTCGGCAACGGCGATGATTCAGGACAAGGTGCTCAAGCCCTGGCAGCTATTCCTGACGCGGGTGATGCGTGAGAAGTCGTACCACCTCGTCGGCACCAACCATATGAAGCAATTTCAGGCAGACATGGGCGGGGTGA
>DATHIJ010000148.1:0-2176 GCA_035489975.1 Propionibacteriaceae bacterium
ATGGCGCACGTGAAGTGGCTGCGCCGGATCACCGTCGTACGCGAGAAGTTCGATGGGTTCCAGATGCGTGCGTACCGATTGCGCGACACGGCCGATGACCCTGGTATTCCGCTGACCCGGATCGAGCCGCGAGCCTTGCTCATGCCGCCAGGATTCCCAGACTTTATGTCGCGCAGACGGGTCGTGAAGTCTGGTGCGGTGAAAATTGAAGGACGCGCCTGGTCAGGTTGGGCACCGGTCAGCACGGTCGAGGTCAGTATTGATGGCGGAGACACCTGGCAGCCTGCTGTTCTTGAGAGGCCGCAGGACGCCCACGGCTGGGCACGCTGGACATGGATCTGGGAGTCCGAGACGGGAGGTTATGTGCTGTCCTGCCGTGCGACGGATGCCAGCGGCCGGACTCAGCCGCTGGGGCAACGTTGGAGTCGTGGGGGCTTCGCCAACAACACCATCCAAAGGGTCCCGGTCACTGTGATCAGTTCGGAAATGTGACGTTGACGAAACCTGGCAGGCGGATCGATCGGCGCCGGAGTGTTCATGTTCCCTGCGATGGGGTAAGGGACGGAGTGACCCGGGCGATCGTGCCGGGCCAGATGTTGGCGCGATAAGAGCAGGAGGTTCTTATGGGTTTAGCAGACAAAGCGAAGGACAAAGCCGAGGAACTCGCCGGCAAGGCCAAGGCGGCTATGGGCGATGCAACCGACAACCCGGATCTCGAGGCCGAAGGCCGCACGCAGGAAGCCAAGGCGGACGTGAAGCAGGCTGGCGAGGACGCAAAGAGCACTGGCGATGATGTTGCCGACGCTCTGCGTTCAGCCAGCGGTGCCACAAAGTTCGACGACGGAGACACTTCGCGTTAGCCGGCACCGCACAGTGGGACCCGAACGTCTCAGGCTCGACCAGAGCTGGGACGGCCGGGTCCCTTCTGTTGTTACGAGGCTGCTTGACAGCGCCGCCCGGGCGGTGTGCTAGAACCCTCCGTGTGGAGCTGATTCTTCAGGGCAAGGTTCGCGACGTGTACGCCGAGGGGGATGAACTGATCCTCGTCGCCTCGGATCGGGTCTCGGTGTATGACGTGGTATTGCCAACGCCGATTCCGGACAAAGGCGCGATCCTGACGCAATTGTCCTTGTGGTGGTTCGGTCAGGTAGCCGATCTGGTACCGAATCATGTGTTGAACGAGGACGTCCTACCAGAGTGGAAAGGTCGTGCCATTCGCTGTCGGCGGCTCGACATGGTCCCGGTGGAGTGCATCGCGCGCGGCTACCTGGCCGGACTCGGCCTGGAGAGCTATCGCGCCACTGGGTCGATATCGGGAATCCGGGTGCCTCCCGGCCTCGCTGAGGCGGACCGGCTGCCGGAACCGATCTTCACCCCGACCACCAAGGCAGAGCGCGGACAGCATGACGAATTCATGACCGTGGAGGAAGTTCGGGACCTGGTCGGCGAGGCGACTGCGGATGATCTTGAACGTCTCACCTTGGCGTTGTACGCCCGAGGCGCTGAGATTGCTCAGGAACGGGGAGTGATCATCGCCGACACCAAGTTCGAGTTCGGACGGGCCGCCTCGGGAAGATTGATCTTGGCCGATGAGGTGCTGACACCTGACTCGTCCCGGTTTTGGAAGGTCTCTGAGTACCAGCCTGGCAGGCCGCAGTGGTCGTACGACAAGCAATATCTGAGGGACTGGTCGTCCTCACTGGGTGATTGGGACCGCACTTATCCAGGGCCGCCGGTTCCGCCTGAGGTGGTGGCGGAGACCCGGGCTCGCTACGTGGAGATCTATGAACAGCTGACCGGCGAGAACTGGAGTTCCTGACTTAGCGCTGATGTGAAGTAGGAGACAACGCGTGCCAAGGGTGGCAGTGGTCGGCTGCGGCGACGTCTCGATCGTCCACTTCGAAGCGATCGAGGCCATCGCCGACGCCGAGCTCGTGGCGGTATGCGACAGCGACCAGGCCACACTCACAGCGGCGGCGGCGCGCTACCGGGTGCCGGGTTTTGTCGACCATCGTCAGCTCGTGGACGCCGTCGCCCCCGATGTCGTACACATCTGTACTCCGCATGATCAACACGCGGATCTTGCGATCGATTGCCTCCGCGCCGGAGTTGGGGTGCTGCTCGAGAAGCCGCTGGCCCACACCCAAGCCGAAGGGAAGCGGGTGGTCCAGGCCGC
>DATHIJ010000149.1:0-2242 GCA_035489975.1 Propionibacteriaceae bacterium
CCCCGGGTTCCAGAGGTTCGACTGCATCGGCGACGATCCGGCGAGCGTGGCGAAAGCGTTTGAGGCCGCCCGGGAGGCCATCACGGACGGCGAGTGCATTGTGCTGCCAACCGACACCGTCTACGGAATCGGAGTGGACGCGTTCAGCGCTGAGGCAGTGCAGCGGCTGCTGGACGCCAAGAAACGCGGGCGGGACATGCCTCCGCCGGTGCTGATCGGTGACCCGGTCATGTTTCGGACTCTGGCAGTGGACGTGCCCCAGACAGCCCAGACTCTTGTAGACAGACATTGGCCCGGCGCATTAACGGTGATCTGCCAGATCCAACCCAGCCTGCAAATCGATCTTGGTGACACGGAGGGCACAATCGCGCTCCGAGTGCCTGACCATGAGCTGGCACGCGACATCTTGCGGCGGACCGGTCCGATGGCGGTCAGCAGCGCCAACATCAGTGGCCAACCTGCGGCCTTGACCTGCGACGAGGCGATCGAGCAACTCGGCGATGCGGTGTCGGTCTATCTAGACGGCGGTCCGCTGGGCGGAGCGGGTGGAGCACCATCGACCATCGTCGATTTCACCCGGGGCGAAGACGGTGAAGTACTGCGACGGGGTGCCATCAGCGTGGAGACGCTGCGCGAGACCGCGCCGAGTCTGCGCGATCTGACCAGTGAGGCTCAGAATCCTCAGGATGGGCCTTCATCAGAGTCAAGCCCTAACGGTAAGGGCTCAGGCCGTGATGACGGCTCAGGGCCGCCCGCGGGAGGCTGAGTGCGCGAGTACCTTTTAGTCCTCTGCATCGCAGCCTCGGTGACCTTCCTCCTCAGTGGCGTGTGCCGCCGACTGGCTCTGCGGAGCGGTGCGATGGCGAAAGTCCGGGACCGCGACGTGCACACGATCGAGATGCCGTATTTCGGTGGCGTCGCGATGCTGGCTGGTTTAGCCGCAGCGGTTCTGATCTCATGGCAGCTCCCGTTCCTGGGCCGGCTAGCGACCGTGCAGCAGGACTCCTGGGCTGTCCTCGTCGCCGCGACTGTGATCTGCCTGGTCGGTGTGCTCGATGATGTTTTCGAGCTGCCGCCGCTGGCTAAGTTCGCCGGGCAGGTATTCGCGGCCGGCATCGCTGTTGCCCTGGGCGTCAAGATGCTGTGGATTCCACTGCCCAACCAGATTGTCTCGCTGGATAGCACAACCTCGGTTGCGATCACAGTGTTCTTCATTGTGCTGTGCTCGAATGCGGTGAACTTCGTGGATGGGCTGGATGGGCTGGCCACTGGAGTAGTCGGCATCGGCGCGCTGGCCTTCTTCGCTTATTGTTACTTGCTCACTGTCACTGAGGGCCTGACCAGGGCGACGACCTCGAGCTTGATCACGGTCACGATCGCTGGCGTCTGTCTTGGTTTCCTGCCGCACAACTTCTTCCCCGCGCGGATGTTCATGGGCGACTCGGGCGCGATGTTGCTCGGTCTGCTGCTTGCGACATCCGCTATCAGCCTCACCGGACAGATCGATATCTCGCAGCTGCAAGACGGTCGCGGGGGTTTGGTTCCGACGGTCCTTCCCTTGGTGTTGCCGCTGGCAATCCTGGCCCTGCCGTTCCTTGATCTCACCTTGGCGTTCATCCGGCGGACTTATGCCGGCAAGTGGTGGTTCCTACCTGACAAGCAGCATCTGCACCACCGGCTGTTGGAACGCGGCCACAGCCAGCGTCGTGCCGTCATGCTGATGTACGTCTGGTCGGCGCTCGTCTCCTTCGGCGTGATCATCTTGGGCTTGGTCCAGAGTGAGCGGCAGTGGACCGTTATTGCCGTCGGAGTTGCGTGTGCGCTGGTTCTGATGGTGATAACGCTGGGTCGTCCGGTACGCACCAATAACCAAATCCGTCGCGGCGAGTCGCTGTAGCTCCACGCGATCCCCGCCGACCGGGCGAAAGCCAGCCAAGCAATCCAACATGAGCAATCAAACTCATGTTAGTTTGCACGAGCGCAGCCCAGCGACTGCTGGTTCGCTCGATGCGACCCGGCCTGAATCCGATCAAGACCCAGCTCCGACACTGGCACAGAAGGACTGCCGTCCATGACCGTCGACAGCCGCCCAGAGCATGCGGCGACGCCTGCCGATGGTCCGAGTGTGCACGTCATCCGGGCCCGCAAACTGCTGATCGGTGGCGCCGTAGGAGGGGTGACGGCTGCAGCCCTGTGCTTGATCGGCTTCACCATCGGCTTCGGTATGAGCGGCCTGATCTCG
>DATHIJ010000150.1:0-3957 GCA_035489975.1 Propionibacteriaceae bacterium
GGGCAGCCGGTTTCCGGAGTTCGGTTGACCGATCCGCTCTCAGAGCGGGCATTGGAGATCTTGCAGTACCTACCGACTCCGCTGGATCAACGCGAGCTCTGCTCCGCCCTGTTTATCTCCAGAAACACGTTGAAGACCCACCTGCGCTCGACGTACCGCAAACTTGGCGTGCAGACACGTCGGGAGGCGGTTCTGCAGGCGGAGCGGCTCGGAATCCTCTAACTTCCTGGAGCTCCCGCCTCCGCGGGAGGGGGTCCCGTCGCCGGCTCGACGGCATTGGAATCCTTGCCTGGAGGCCCTTCTGGTTCCTCGCCAGGGCCTTCGCTAGACAGCAGTTTTCCCAACCAGGCGTGATCAGGATCGGAATCGATCAGCACTGCCTTGACCAATAAACTCATCGGAATAGCAAGAAATGCTCCGGCAGCACCGAGAATCGTTGCCCAGACGATCAAAGACAGGAAGCTAAGAGTGGCCGAGAGTCCGACCGTCACTCCGACAACTCTCGGTTGGATAATGGTTTGAATCACAAAGTTCAATACCGAGTAGACGATAACCACGATAACTGCTGTCAGGACATCGTGCTCGATTAGGGCGATTATTGTGGGCGGAATTAGCCCGATAATGAATCCGATGTTGGGGATGTAGTTGGTAATAAATGCCAATAGTCCCCAGAGCCAGGCATAACGGATGTCGAGAATCACGAGTGCTATGACGTCGCAGACGGCGACAATCGCGCCGAAGATCGTTGCTACCACGAGATATTGGCGGGAGCCATGAGCAAACCGGTCAAACGCGTCGGCGAGCCGCTCACCGTTCACCGGAAGGCGCGCCAGCTTGGAGGCGAAAGATCCTGCGTCGGCAACAGTGAAGAACAGCAGCGCGATGAGGAAGAAGATGTCGGTCAATACGCCCGCGAGCCCGCCGAGCAGGCTGCCTGCCACGCCAACTAATCTGCTGGGGCTGAGCTCGTTCACAAAGTCTTGGATCTGCTGCGAGCTGATTCCGACTGACTCGAGGGCTTGAGCGGCCTGCTGCAAGAAAGCCTGGAATTGGGGGGCGTAATCCTGCAGCAAGGTCGCGAACTGGATACCTCCGATTACCAGAATCGCGAAGAGCCCGAAAACGATCCCGTAGACCGCGACGAGGGCAAAGACAATGCCCAGCCAGGCTGGCAATCGGTAACGGTCAGCCAGCTTTCGTATCGGGTGGACGGCGATCGAGAGCACCAACGCCAGGAACACCGGACCAAGGATGTTGGCGAATTGCCTCATGCCGATCGCCGCGGCCAGCGCGGCGGCGACCCCGAGAAGGATGATCAGCCCACGGGGTAACGCCCATCGGTTGGTGACGTCGATCTGCGAGCTCATGGGATGAGACTAGGGGACTTGTCGTGGTTGCGAGTCACTCTTGATGGGCGAGTGCGCTCAATTTCCTCCCGCGCCACCTAGTCCTCCACCACCGCCACCTCCACCGCCGACTTGTCAGCGTCTGTGGTCGTCATAGCGACCACCCGCGCTGACAAGTCGGATTTGAGAGTGGGTACCGGCGTAGTGTGTGCATCGGTGTGCCGGGAAGGCTGGTCGGCAATCGCCTCCGCTCGTCGATTCGCCGAGGAGCAGCAGTTGTCCGACACGGCCCGGTACGCCTTGGTCCTCGCGTTGACTAGCGCTGTCGCCCTAGGCGCGGTGTTGGTCAACCGACTATCGGCGCGACTGGGAGTACCGGCGCCGGTGTGGATGCTGGCTGCGGCCGCCGTCGCAGTGCAGCTGATTCCAGGCATGCCGACGCCGCCGGACTCCGTGGTGGCGCAGATCGTCACTGTGGCGCTCGTCCTGATTCTTTTCGATGGCGGCAGGCACATCGGATGGTCCAGGTTGCGGCCGGCGCTGGTACCGATCATCGTCGTCGGAGTACTCGGCACCTTTCTCACCGCGGCTGGCAGCGGCGTTCTGCTGCACCTGGGATTCGGGCTGGCCTGGTATCTGGCGTTGCTGGTCGGGACTGCCGTATCGCCGACCGACCCCGCGGTGGTGTTCTCCGTCTTGGGCAGGCAGGAGATCGCCGGGCGCAGCGGCACAATCCTGGAGGGTGAATCCGGAGCGAACGACCCTGTCGGTATCGCTCTCATGGCTGGGTTGCTGGCCGCTGGCGGTCTGAGCGGAGCCGCCCTCGGCGGTATCGCAATCGAGTTCGTGCTGCAGATGGCGATCGGTCTGGCGGCTGGTCTTGCGGGCGGAATCGGCCTGCTGGCGTTCATGCGCCGGGTCTCGCTGCCCAGCGAGGCCCTCTACCCGCTGCGAACCCTCGCCAGCGTCCTCCTGCTCTACGGCGCGACGACACTGCTGCACGGGTCCGGTTTTCTCGCGGTTTTCGTAGCCGGCATCGTCATCGGTCACCGCCGGGCGCCGTACCAGCGTGAGATCGAACGCTTTCATGCGGCACTGGCTGGGTTGGCGGAGATTGTGGCCTTCGTCGGGTTGGGACTGACCATCGACCTGACGGTCTTGGCACGGATCGATGTCTGGCTGCCCGGGCTCATTCTTGGCCTGGCACTCGCCGTCGTCATCCGGCCGCTCGTGGTCGGCCTCTGCTTGCTTCCCGCTCACTTGGAACGCGGCGAGCGGGCATTCATTCTGTTCGCTGGACTCAAGGGCGCGGTGCCGATCCTGCTCGGCTTGCTGCTGCTAACGGCGGATGTGCCCGATGCGGAGCGGCTGTACGGGATCGTCGTCATCGTGGTGATCTTCTCCGTCGTCGTCCAAGGCAGCTTGGTCCCGACGGTTGCTCGGCGCTTGGGAATACCGATGCAGCCCATCAGGCCGGAGCCATGGACGCTCGCAGTCCGGCTTAAAGCTGAACCGGACACTGCATATCAGGTCGCCATTGCCCCGGGATCCGTCGTCGATGGGCGCACCGTCGAGGAGGTCGCGAACCTGTTCGGCAACGTGTGGATCAGCATGGTGGTACGCGATGGGGTGCTGCTGCCGGCACGTGGAGACACTCAACTGCGTGCTGGTGACGTCGTGACGCTACTGATCGATGAGGACTCGTCACACGAAGTCGCCATGTTCACCGAGCCTGACCGCTCATAACCCCGACGCTCACCGCCGACTTGTCAGAATCTGAGGGGGCTATAGCGCCCTCAGATTCTGACAAGTCGGCGTTTTAGAGTCAGGCGTCGCCGAAGCGGGCGATGGGGTCGGTGGCCTCGGCCCAGAGCTCTGCATCAGCTGCAGCTCGGCGGGACTTGCGCCGTGCGAACCACAACGCGCCGCCTGCTACCGCCCCGACCGCGATCGCCACCTTCCATTTCACGCGGTCCACCATAGCGGCCGGCGATGAGCAGAGGCCGGTACGGTGTCGGTCTATGAGGCGACTCCCTGGAGCACTCATTGCTGTACTGGTTGTCCTAGCGGCATGTGGTGTTCTGCCTACCAACCAGCTGGAGCCGACCGTGACTGCTACCAGCGGCACGACTGAAGCGCCGGCCGCCCCCGGTGCCAGCCCAAGCCCCAGCCCGACCGGCGCCACACCCGCGGAGGTGCCAGAGGCGCAGCAGTTCAGCCTGGAGGATGTCGCCGAGTTCGATGACGGACTGCTGATCGAGATCGCCGGCGCGGTGGCGGACAGGGCGGCGAAGACTGATCGCGGTGATGAGGCGACCAACGGGGAGATCGTGATCGCCTCGGTCCGCATTGAGAACAAGACCAAGGAGCCGTACGCTGCCGAGAACGTCCTGATTGGCGCCAAGTACGGCAGCGACAAGGACGCGCAGATCATCATCGACAAGACCGATGAGTTGCAGAGCGGGTTCACCGGCACGATCAAGCCGAACGATGAAGCCATCGCCACCGTCGGCTTCGCTGTCCCGTTCTCGGAGTTGAAGAGAGTGACGTTCATCGTCGACCCGAACGACGACGTACACGAGGCGATCAGCTTCACCGGCACCGTGCAGCG
>DATHIJ010000151.1:0-3127 GCA_035489975.1 Propionibacteriaceae bacterium
GTCGCTGGCCATCCTCAACGCGATCACCGCCCTGAAACTCTTCGACTACCCCTACCTGATCACCGGGGGCGGCCCGGCGAACTCCTCGGAATTCTTGGGGACGTACATCTACGCCCAGTTGTTCGGGGTGTCCAGAAACTACGGCTACGCGTCCGCGTTGTCGATATTGCTACTCATCTTGGCCTTGGGGGTTTCGATCATCATGGGCCTGAGCGCTCGCGAGCGGACCCCGCGCCGCACAATCAAAAGGGGGGTGCGCGTCTAGATGTTCGAGACTCGCAGCCGGCTCACCCGAGTGGCCCTGACCGCCCTGCTCGCGGTGATGGTGATCCCGTTTCTCATTCCGCTGTTCGTCATGGTTCAAGGGTCGTTGCGAGGCCGTGGGTGGGATAACTACCGAACCGTCATCGAACTCGAGGGATTTTGGCTGTACTTCCGTAATTCGGCGATCATCGCGGGGGTCACGATCGCCATCGTCTACTTCTTGACGCTGACCGCCTCATTCGGCTTTTCCAAGCTCCGCATCCGCAGTAAGGAGGTGTACTTCTGGCTGATGATGGGGGCGTTGACCATGCCCGAGGTGGTGCTGCTGGCCCCGCTAGTCATCCAGATGTCCGAGGCGGGGCTCGCCGGAACGTACTGGGCCGTGATCATCCCGTTGGTGGCGCTGCAGATCCCGTTCACCGTCCTGCTCACCCGGGCCTATGTGGACGGAATACCCGATCCTCTGATCGAGGCCGCCCGCATTGACGGGGCGCAAACCTGGAGACAGTTCTGGCACGTCGTGGTGCCGCTGGCCAAGCCCATGGCCGTGGCCATCGTGGTGCTGGTGCTGATCAATTCCTGGAACGCCTACTTGTTGCCGCTGGTGTTCCTGGGGCAGGCGGAAGGCCACCAGGTAGTCACCCAGCTGCCCAATTCCTTCAGGACCCAATACACCGACGATCAAACCAAGATCCTGGCCGGAGCCGCCTTGGCCGCTCTCCCTACGGTCATCGCCTACATATGTCTTCAGCGGTACTTTGAGCGCGGGATGGCGGCCGGGGCGATCAAGTAGCAACTCGACCCACGTAGCAGCCACGAATGGAACCTGCAGCAGGAAACTGCAGCAATAAACGCGCGACTTGGCTGGTTCGGGCTGCGCCTATTCGCGGGTGACCAGGCACGAACGACGCTCAACGAGGCCCGCTCCGCCACTTTGCAAGCGAGGGGTTACGGGTTCGAGTCCGGTTGGCTCCACCCCTAGTCAGGGCCGGTTTGCCCTTGCTTTGTTGCTGTACTTTCGAGGCCGTACAGCACAAAGTACAGCAGTTGAACCCCTGCTAAGCACCTTTAGGGGTGATGATTTCGGGCCTCTGCCCGAGGAGCGTCTGCGGAAAGCCCCGTCGACGTGGGAAATGTCAATGTCACCGGGTCCCACTGCGACGGCCTAATCGCGAGCACCCTCGCCTCGGCTGAAGCAGGGACTCGCCCGTGAGCGGTGGCTAGTGGCGCCAGAGTTTGACGGCGGATGTGAGCAGCAGCAGGGCGAGAGTGCGGATTAGCACCAGATTGGGAATGACGCCGAGCAGGAGTCCGCCGAGCAGAGCGCCGGTGATGAAGCCGGCGGTCATGGCGGTCAGGAACCGGCCGTTGCTCGGAGAACTGTGAAGGCTTGGTCGCGGCTGTAACGGGCGAAGGCAACCAGCATGGTGGGCAGAGAGACGGCCTTCGCCCCGCTTCGGCCGCGGCACCGGCACCCGCACCAGAGCCGCGACGTTCCTGATCAGCAGTTCCCCCACGCACGGCCGCGCAGGGCGCTCTGTGGCACGGTCCAGGCCTGATGCCAGCACTGACAGCGGGTTTCAGCTCGTTGATCGAAAGTTGCATGTCTGCACCGTCAGCCGGTCCAGCCGCTTAGGACCATCGGACCCAGGCCGGCAGGATCCGTCGCGCCCGACCGTCCTTCAACGACGGCAGATCACCGGCGATGATCAATATGCGAACCGCGCCGCCTACCCAAAGGCCATGACGCTAAGCCCCCGGCCGGTGGTTGGGCTACGCTTCACGAGCCCACCCTCGTGCTGATGGCCGGAACCGCTCGCCCACGACGCAAGGACCGCGCAGATGGCTGACAAGTCGCTGAACCGCGCCACTTCGGCGCTCGACCCGACACGGTGGGACCACCGCTGGGGCTTCCGCGACACCAAGTTGTTCATCCATCCCGACCAGTCGGTGGAGATGACCGGCGAGCGCTACAACCTGTGCGGCTACAAGATGCCCTACCTGATCCCGTTCGTGAACCGCGAGCTCGACGTCACCATCGACGTCTCATCGCCGCGGCCCCTCACCGCCGAGCCGCACGTCACCCCGGTCAGCCGCAACGACGCCTTCGTCACCGCGCTGACCGGCGCGCTGCGTCCCGAGCAGTTCACCGCCGACGACCGCGAGCGCCTGCTGCACAGCCACGGCCAGACCACCACAGAAGAGGTCTCGCGCGTGTTGTACGAGAACCTGGAACGCTGTGTCGACCTCGTGGTGTGGCCGGAGTCGGACGAGGACTGCCAGGCCGTCGTCACCCTTGCCGGCGAGCACGGGGCCTGCCTGATCCCCTATGGCGGCGGGACGAACGTGAGCAGCGCCCTTCTGGTGCCGGCCGGAGAGAGGCGGATGGTGGTCTCGGTGGACACCAGGCGAATGAACCGGGTGCTCTCGATCAATCGCGCGAACCTGACCGCCACCGTCCAGGCTGGCATCACCGGCAGCCGGCTGGAGGAGTTACTCGGCAAGGAGGGGCTCACCTGCGGCCACGAGCCGGACAGCGTCGAGCTGTCCACGCTGGGTGGCTGGATCGCGACCAACGCCAGTGGCATGAAGAAGAACCGCTACGGCAACATTGAGGACCTGGTCGAGAACGTCACCCTGGTCACGCCCGCGGGCACGATCGAGCAGCGCTACGCCTCCCCCCGCCAGTCCCCGGGCATTCAGCTGCAGAGGGCCCTGTTCGGCAGCGAGGGCAACCTGGGCCTGATCACCCGGGCCGTGATCCACGTCCACGAACTCGCCGAGATCAAGAAGTACGGTTCGGCGATCTTCGCCGACTGGTCCACGGGCGTCTCCTTCATGGAGGCCCTGAACCGGACGGGAG
>DATHIJ010000152.1:0-9474 GCA_035489975.1 Propionibacteriaceae bacterium
ACCTGCGCCGCCTCCGCGGCGGCCTGGATGCCGGCAAGGCGTAGCCGGTTCTGCATCGCTTCCGGAGGCCCTGCAACGACGCCAATACGAGTGTGCCCGGCCTCGATGACGACTCCAGCCGCCGCTCATCCCGCGCCGTGCTCGTCCGGGACGATACTTGCCACTCCTGCGTCCGGATCGACGCAGTTGACCAAGATCGTCGGGATCGTCGACATCGGCTCGACAGGGCGGTAGGCAATGAGATCCGGGGCGATCACCAACAACGCATCCACCTGATGATCACGAAGCGTGGCCAGAGCGTGGCTTTGATGATCACGATCATTGGCCGTATCCATGAAGATCAACAAGTACCCCGCCCTTGTCGCGGTCTGCAGGGTCGCGTGCAACATGCGCTCCGCGAATCCAACCGCGCCCGGCCAGGTCAGCATCCCGATGGTACGCGTACGCCGGCTACGCAAACTGAGCGCAACGGCGTTGGGCGTGTAGTTCAGCTGGCGAGCCGCGTCAACGATCGCCTGCTGCTTGTCTCGTGCGATATGTCCTTGCGCGACCGTTCAAGACCAGCGAGACCGCACTCCGCGACACGCCCACAAGGTCTGCCACATCTTGTGCAGTCGCCTTGCGTACCACGGTGCCCTGTTTCTCTCGCGCGCTACCTGCAAACACTCTATGCAGACTCACGCGCTCCCTGGAGTTTGACGTTTTTCCGCACGCAACCAAGCGGCCGCAGCTCAGCCCGCCCGCTGGCGAGCCGCGTCGAATGGGGCTCGGTTGAAGACGAACAGGCTGTGGGTGATCTTGCCGTCTTGGACGGTAACGCATTCGGCACCGGGAGCGCTCTTGACAGGCGCTGTCTCGGTGTCGTACATGACGACCGCCTTCTCGTCGTCACCAAAGGCGGCAACGAGTTGCGAGCCGATGAGGATCCGCACAAACGGGCCCATGAATTCGCGATACGCAGTTGCGCCTTCCAAACGGCCGGCCGGCGCGTCGCACACGATGTCCTCAGCGATATAGCTCATCGCCTTGTCCAGGTCATGACCAGTCCAGGCGTGGTAGTAGGCCAGCGCGACGTCGAGTGCAGGACCAGTGGATTCGGTCATGATGCTCTCCTTACCGTTATTGGGAATGGGAGGCGGATTCTGTTCCCTCCTACGTATGTAGACACCACTGCGACCGCGAATGGAACGCCACCAAGTGTCGCGTCTCCTAAGTTCCTTTGGAGACATGACACTGGGCATATCTGGCCCCACTGGCATGCTGAGGACGTGGAGCAGGCGACGCTGGAGCGGGCTCGCGCCGGCGACGAGCAGGCATTCCGCGAACTCAGCGACCCGTTCCGACGTGAGCTGCTGGCCCACTGCTACCGGATGGTGGGCTCGCTGGTCGACGCCGAGGACATGCTGCAGGAGACTTTGCTAGCGGCATGGCGTGGGCTCGCTAGATTTGAAGGGCGCTCGTCGCTGCGGTCGTGGCTATACCGCATTGCGACCAACACATGTCTCAACGCGATACGCGCCGGCTCGCGACGAATACCAAGTGAGCCGACCCCACCGTTCCAACCGCCGGAACCGACCCAGCGGGATCAGATCACGTGGCTTCAGCCGTACCCGGACAGCCTGCTTGAGGGAATCGCCGAGGCGACACCTGGTCCGGAAGCCCGCTACACCCAGACCGAGGCGATCGAGCTTGCGTTTGTCAACGGCTTGCAGCGAATGCCGCCTCGCCAGGCCGCAGCGGTTCTGCTGCACGACGTCCTCGGCTTCGGCACCGACGAGGTGGCGGCAATGCTCGAGACCAGCCAGACGGCGGTCAAGGGCACATTGCAGCGTGGTCGTGCTGCCCTGGAAAGTTCCCGCGGCGACCGCCGGCTGCCGGCGCCGAGGTCAACCAAGGAGCGAGATTTGGCACGGCGCTTCGCCGACGCGTACGTCGCCGCGGACATCGACGGCGTACTGAGGCTGCTCACCGATGACGCGTGGTTGTCGATGCCTCCTTCACCACACCAGTACCACGGCTTGGACGCGATCCGGTCCTTCCTGCAGGCCAGCTTCGAGTTTCGCCGCGCACGCAGGGTTTACCTGCTCCCTGGCCGTGCCAACAACCAACCTGCCTTCGCCAGCTACCTCACTGATCGTGACGAACCCATAGCCAGACCGGCCGGCTTGCTCGTACTCACCCTGGCGGACGAGCGCATCACGGCGATCACGCGCTTCCACCTCAACGACCTCTATCCGCCGCTCGGCTTTCCTGCACAGCTCTCCGCAACCGGTCCTGGACAAAGCGCCAGTCGCCTTAAGACGGCAAAAGGTGGTCTGAACGACACTTGAGTCACCCTCCAGCCATCTGGAGACGGATGACGCGTCAACTGGATCACGGGCCAGCGCCCGGACGCCTACACCAGATCGTTGATGACGATGGACTGTTCGCGGGAGGGGCCTACGCCTATCCCGGAGATCCGTGCGCCGCAGAGCTCCTCGAGCCGGTTCACGTACACCTGGGTGTTCTTGGGCAGATCATCGAATTCCCGGCAGCCGCTGATGTCCTCAGTCCAGCCGTCCAGTTCCTCGTAAATCGGGATTGCATGGTGAAACTCCGACTGGGTGAGCGGCATGGTGTCATGACGAATGCCGTTCACCCGGTATCCGACGCAGACCGGGATCTTCTCCCAACCAGTCAGCACGTCCAACTTGGTCAAGAAGATGTCGGTGAACGCGTTGGCGCGCGCAGCCGTCTGGACCACCAAGGCATCGAACCAGCCACAGCGGCGCTTGCGTCCGGTGGTAGTCCCGAACTCGGCACCGGCCTCTCGCAACTTGTCGCCGTCTGAGTCGAGTAGCTCGGTGGGCATCGGTCCCTCCCCCACCCGCGTGGTATAGGCCTTGGCGATCCCGACAACTCTGTCGATCCGGGTGGGTCCTACCCCCGTGCCCACGCACGCGCCACCGGCAACTGGGTTGGATGAGGTGACGTACGGATAGGTTCCATGATCGACATCGAGATGGTGGGCCTGGGCACCCTCGAACAGCACCACCTTTCCGGCATCGAGCGCTTGATTGAGCAACACGCTGACGTCGACGACGTGCGGTTTGATCCGCTCCGCATGGGAGAGCAGGTGCGCCGAAACCTCCGCCGGATCGATCCGCCGCCGGTTGTAGACCTTGACCAGCAGATGGTTCTTCTGTTCGAGGGCGGCCTCGACCTTCTGGCAGAGGATCGACTCATCGAACAAGTCCTGGATGCGCAACCCGAGCCGGTTGACCTTGTCCGCGTACGCGGGACCGACGCCGCGCCCAGTGGTACCAATCCGGGCCTTTCCAAGGAAGCGCTCGGTGACCTTGTCGATCACCTGGTGATATGAGGTGATGATGTGCGCGTTCGACGAGATAACCATGTGCGAGGCGTCCACGCCGCGGGCCGCCAGCGCTTCGATTTCGCTGAACAGCACATCGAGGTCGACCACGACACCATTACCGATCACCGGAACACAGTTCGGGTTCAAGATGCCCGACGGCAGCAGGTGCAAGGCGTAGCGCTCGCCGTCAACGACCACTGTGTGGCCGGCGTTGTTGCCGCCCGAATAACGGACGCAGTAGTCGACGCGATCACCGAGTTGATCAGTCGCCTTTCCCTTTCCCTCGTCCCCCCACTGGGCTCCCATGACCACAATCGCCGGCATCTGATCGCCGTCCCTTCTAGCTCCCTACTGCGTAGAGAAATACCGAAGCCCCTGGGCGCATTCGCCACAGGGACTCTTGCGACGTAACCCTACCGAAACCTCCTTTGAGCTGTCGCCCGAGTTACAGCCAATCCCTGGCTCGGAAGATGAAATACAACACGACGCCCGCTGTGATCATGAGCAGGAAATAGACCCAGAAGCCGGTGGCACTATCGTGCAACGGGAACCCGACGTTCATCCCGACGAAGCTGGTCACCAGGGTGGGAACGGCGATGATCGCGGCCCATCCGCTGAGCTTCTTCATGATCTGGCTCATGCGCACGTCGGCAAGCGCGAGGCTGGTGTCGAAAATCGACGACAGTGCCTCACGCAGCGCATCGGCGGCGTTGGCTACACGGTCGTGCTGCTCCGCCAGCATCACCCAGTGACGTCCAACGGCAGGATCTCGTCCTGCCTTGCCCTTTCGGCCCTGGGGCGGGCTATCGACGATGTCCCGCATCACGGTCCGCATCGGCTCGGTGAGCCGGCGCAGTTGGGAAAGAGCGGAGCGGAGCTTGAATGCGTGCAGCTGTTCAGGCTTGTTGAGCGGTCGCTCCTCGAACAGCACGTTTGCGAGATCGTCGCTGGCATCCTCGAACCACCGAAGCGCCTCCTCATAGGTGCGGATCGCCGCGGCGATCACCGACTGGACGGCCGCTTCGATACCGCCCTGGGCGATCAATTCCTGCTTCTCTACGAGCAGTTGGGCCGGCTGGAAGTCCGGGGTCGGATCCATCAGGCAGATCACGGCGCGATCGGTAGCGATCATCGACACTGGATGCACCACGATCTCGGCGCGGTCCTCGTGAACCGAGACCGCGTTGGTGATGACGAGCCGCGCCTGGCCTATCACCTCGAATTTGGCCCGCCTGTCATCGGCCAGCAGGTCCTTGATCGCCGGCTCGTCGAGGTCGAGGGCACGCGCAACATGGCGAAGCTCCATCGCCCCATAGTCAGAATCTCGCGGCAATACCCACCATGCCGATGCGTCCGAATGCAGCTCCAACACATCGCTGAGATCTTCACCCGTTAGATCCTCGGCGATGATCTTGCTGCCCGACCACACTCGACTCAGCGGTGCAGGTCGGCCAGCGACGACGGTGGACACCCTCCGAAGACTACGCGCCACTCGGCTACCGGGCCCGATGCACTTGTACTGCTATCACGCTCCACGGCCGGTTCGCCGATCACCCATCACGCCAGGTGTTGGTTGAACCAGTCCAGCACGTCCTGCCACGCCTGCTGGGCAGCCTCTGCGTTGTAACGAGGGCCGGTGTCATTGAAGAAGGCGTGGCCTGCTCCGGCGAAAGTGCGAATTTCGTAGGTCAGTCCGGCCGCCTTGAGAGCCGCCTCGGCACGCTCTCGGCTCGCGTTCACCCGTTCGTCCTGTTCCCCGTAGATCGCGTACACGGCTGCCTTGGCTTTGCTGAAGTCGGGGTTTTCGGGCGCTGGTCCGTAGAACGGGACGGCCGCTGCCAGGCGCTGTTCTCCAGCTTGGAGCAGGTTCCAGGTCATACCGCCGCCGAAGCAGAACCCGACGACTCCGACCTTCGCGCCTGGCACACGCTTCTCGAGTTCGTCGATGCCGGCCTGGAGGTCTGCCACCAGCTGCTCGGGCGGGGTGTTGGCAAGGGTGGTCGGTGCTGCGGCTGGATCCTGGAGCGACCCGGTGCCACCTTGGGATGAAAGCAGGTCGACGCACAACGCCGAGTAGGACGCACCCGCGAAGCGCCCAACCAGGTCAAAGAAGTGCGGGGTCAGGCCGCGATTCTCGTGGATGACGAGTAGGGCGCCCTGTGGGTCCCCCGCCTCAGCCCAGGCCCCCTGCAGCTCGCCTGCTGGCCCGGCGAAGCGCACGGGTTCGCCCGGCTTCGTTGACCCGGTCCTTCCTGGCGTCGTCGTAGGGGCGGCTGGCGAGGGGGTTGAGGCCTCGGTAGGCGATGCCGCTGCCCCCGTCTGCGCACCGCCGCCATCGCCGCACGCGGCCAGCAAGGCAGTTGCACTGCTCACGCTCAGGCCGAGGAGAGTCAGCCTGCGCAATGCCTCCCTTCTGTTGAGCAGTCCGTCAACGAAGTCTTCGGTCACCTCGCCCACGAGGTAATTGCGCAGCGCCATCTCATCCTCCTTGTGCCGGAAACGATTGCCTGTTGGTGAAAGCGCCTACTGCTAGATCACGGCTGTGACGCGACGAACGTTCACAGGGCCCCGCCAGTGAGACCAGATTGGGACCGAGCGCGAACGCACGCGGCCTCTGAGCCGAGCGCGCCTCATCGCAGCCCGCGACCATCTGCCGGCAACCGCCGGAGCCGACTGAGCGACCTGCTCCTCAGGCCGCCACACGCTAAGCAAGGCGAAGACTGGCCGGATGTGCCGGCGCCAAAGGCTAAAAATCGTGAAACGGCACCACCGCAAAACCGCACCGTTTGAACGGCAAACCCAACCACAACCCTTTGGCGCCGGCACATCCGGCCAGTCTTCGCCGGGACAACCACCGATGACTCGGCGGCCAAAGAGAAGCGAGAAAGCTACGCGTTCAAAGATGTTCCGGCAGACCGTAAGTCCTCGCAGGCCTCGACTACGCGCTTGGCCATGCCGGCCTCAGCTACCTTCCCCCAAGCCCGCGGATCGTACGCCTTCTTGTTGCCGACCTCACCGTCGATCTTGAGCACACCGTCGTAGTTGGTGTACATGTGCCCGGCAACGGGACGGGTAAACGCGTATTGGGTGTCGGTGTCGATGTTCATCTTCACCACGCCATAATCGAGTGCCGCTCGAATCTCCTCCAGCGTTGAGCCCGATCCGCCGTGGAACACCAGGTCGAACGGCCGCTCCTTGCCGATCTTGGCGCCGACCTCTTCCTGGATGTCCTTGAGCACCTCGGGACGCAGCTTGACCGCGCCCGGCTTGTACACGCCGTGCACATTGCCGAAGGTGAGTGCAGTGATATAGCGGCCTTTCTCGCCGGTACCGAGGACCTCGATCGTCCGCAACCCATCTTCGACAGTCGTATAGAGCTTTTCGTTGATCTCTGCGCTGACCCCGTCCTCCTCGCCACCGACAACGCCAACCTCGATCTCCAAGATCACGTTCGCGGCTGAGGTCTGCTCCAGCAACTTCTCGGCGATCGACAGGTTCTCCTCGAGCGGCACAGCGGAGCCGTCCCACATGTGGGATTGGAAGATCGGCAGGCCGCCGGCCTTGACCCGCTCCAGAGACATGGCAAGCAGCGGCCGCACGAAGCCGTCGAGTTTCTCCTTCGGGCAGTGGTCGGTGTGCAACGCAACGGTGATCGGATAGTTCTTCGCAACCTCGTGCGCGTACGCCGCCAGCGCGGCTGCGCCGGTGACTTGGTTCTTGATCGTTGGGCCCGATAGATAGTCGGCGCCGCCGGTGGAGACCTGGATAATGCCGTCCGATCCGGCTTCGGCGAAGCCCTGGAGGGCGGCGTTCAATGTCTGTGAGGAACTGATGTTGATCGCTGGATAGGCAAAAGATCGCTCTTTGGCCGCGTCAAGCATCGCGGCATAAACCTCAGGGGTGGCGACGGGCATGCTCGATGAGCTCCTTTCCTACCTGCTGAATTGTCTTGAGTTCTTCCGTCATACGTATGTGAGTGCACAGTCTGTCAAAGAACGCCCAGCGGTGGTAACTCCAGCGTTGTATCTCAGCTTTCCAAGGCCGACAAGTCGACCCCGTGGCGGCCGGCCGAGAAGGCGCGAACAGTGCTGTCCAGGGTGGCCGGAAAGACAGTCACCTGATCAAGCGGCACGTCGCCGCGCCTACCGTCTCCGGTGGTAAGCCGGAGTCGTGGCCCGCGGCCCAGGCCTGGTTTGACCGTGTCGATGGCGGCGACCTCTGGCCACGATGCGCTCAATCCGGCCACTTGGATTCCCGGAGGACCAATACGGATGGCGGTGCCGCTACCGACATGGCTAATTTGCCGTTTAGCAGCGATATACATTGCAGCGCCAACGCCGAGCAATGTCAGCGAAATACCGAGCACGATGGCGAACAGGACGACGAATACTGCGTCCTGCATATCGTCGCGGCGCCAAAAATAGATCAACAGCAGGACTGCCACAGTGATGCCAAGACTCACCAGACGCGTCCGCACCAACCGGCGACGGCGCGCTACCTTCTCGCCGAGCGGTCCTGGATCATAGGGGACAACCAGCTCCGAAATCGGACCCGTACTCATACCGGTGAATTCTCTCGAGCACCGCGTGGCGTAATGGCCATGTGGATTCGATATCGGTCCGCGCGATACCAAGAGGTCGCCATCTCGATTGCTCGCTCCCCCGCGTAGGTCACCCGCTCCTGGACCAGCAGTGGTGCACGCTTGGCGATTCCCAGGATCCGTGCCTGGTAGGCATCGGCCGACTCAGCCCGCACCGTCTGTTCACCACTGCTGACCACAACGCCATACTCGCTCGCAAAGACGTCATATAGCGACCCGAGTTCTCGCTGCAGGAGTCCGGGAAACAGCACCGACGGGTAATGACCAACCTCGTACGCCATGGGTGTGCCGTCCGCAGTCCGCAGCCTTTCCACTCGCACGACCGATTGGCCGGGACGGATCCGCAGCGCCCAGCACACGTCATCATCGGCTGGCTGCTCAGTCGCGGAGAGGACAACCGTTGCCGGAACCAGGCCGCGATCGCGCATCTCACGCGAGAACGACGTCAGATGCAGCCGGGAATCCACCTGTGGCCCGGTGAGGTAGGTCCCCTTGCCGTGTACTCGTTCGAGAACATCGGCCGCCACCAAGTCCGCAATCGCCTGCCGTACGGTGACCCGGCTGACGCCGAGGCGTACCACTAAGGCTCGCTCGGAGGGGATGGCGTCGCCTGGGTTCAGCTCGCTCTCGATCAGCTGCTCGAGGATGCCGCGGACCTGGGCGCGTTTGGTCGTTGCCGAGGCGGGTTGGCGATCAAGCCGGAGGCCGCTGAGATCACTTCGGACATGCTCCTGCTGCAACGCGTTCACCGCCCCGATTCGATCCGGCCGCTAGACCGTTGTCCGAATGCCAGTATGCGGAGCCTGACGGGAGGGCGACAACTCGGAACATCTATTCATGATCTACTCCGATTGAGGATGCGAGCCGGCCCAGCGCAGAGCCCAGTGGTACATGGCGATGGCCGCAGCCGCACCCGCGTTGATGGATCGCGTGGAGCCGTACTGAGTGATGGCAACAAGCTGCTCGCAGGCGGCCACGAGCTCATCGGTTAGCCCAGGACCTTCTGAGCCGAACGCCAGACAGGTCCGCTGCGGCAGCTCATAGGACTCCAGCGGTACGGCACCATTCAGGTTGTCTACCCCGACGAGGACGTAGCCGTCGGTCGCGAGCCGGTCGGCGAAGTCCGTGACCGATGGATGGTGCTCGACAGGGAGATAGCGGTCGGTGACCATGGCTCCTCGCCGATTCCATCGGCGCCGGCCGATGATGTGCACGCCCGAGACGTTGAAGGCATTGGCGGTACGCACGATCGACCCGATGTTGAAGTCGTGTTCCCAGTTCTGGATCGCGATGTGCAGCGGATGCCGCCTGGCGTTCAGATCGGCGACAATGGCGGACACCGTCCAGTAGCGGTAGCGGTCGATCACATTGCGGCGATCACCATGTTCGAGCAGATCCGGATCCAGCCTCGGGTCGTCGGGCCACGGTTGCGGATGCGGTCCCACACCAGGTGCTCCGGACGCCTCAGCAATCTGCTCCTCGCTCAGGGCGCGTCGACGATCGCTCATCGGCTGCGCCG
>DATHIJ010000153.1:0-8311 GCA_035489975.1 Propionibacteriaceae bacterium
CCAGCGGCGCTCCACGTACGTTTCGTGCGGAAACACTGAGGTTCACTAGCGAGGTTCATCAGCCGAGTCCCTGAAAACGCATCACTGGCGAGCCGACAGTCGGCCGGGAGGGCCACCAGCCCGCTGTGAGTGATGCAAAACCGGGGCGCCCGCCTGAATACCTGCTGGTGATCAGGCGCGGAAGGCGGCCGGTCTCGGCTGCATCTCCGGCGCAGCGCAGCCGGCTCCCACGGAAACTGACCCGCCTTAGGCGATTGGTTCGCCGGGGTTGCGGCGGCAGTGCTGCATCATCCGGTCGAGAACTCGTCCGTAGGGTAAGGCGTATGGAGGAACGCGTACTCGGTCGTACTGATCGTCCCGTCTCTGTCATCGGGCTGGGCACCTGGCAGCTCGGTGCGGACTGGGGCGAGGTGAGCGAGACCGCGGCACTGGACGTGCTCGGTGCCGCCGTCGAGTCCGGAGTGACTTTCTTCGACACGGCCGACGTCTACGGCGACGGGCGCAGCGAGCAATTGATTGGTCGTTTCCGAGCGCAGCACCCCGATTTGCCGATCATGGTGGCAACCAAGATGGGACGGCGGGTTGATCAGGTACCGGAGAACTTCACTCTGCGGAACTTCCGTGCGTGGACCGACCGGTCGCGGCGCAATCTGGGCGTGGACCAACTCGATCTTGTCCAGCTGCACTGCCCGCCGACCGCGGTCTACTCTCAAGATCAGATCTACGATGCGTTGGACACGCTGGTGGCCGACGGAGTGATCGCCAACTACGGCGTCAGTGTTGAAACCTGCGACGAGGCGTTGACCGCGATTTCTCGTCGCGGCACGGCGACGGTACAGATCATCCTCAACGCCTTCCGCTTCAAGCCGCTAGAGGCCGTGCTGCCCTCGGCAATCACGAACGGAGTAGGGATCATTGCGCGGGTTCCGCTGGCCAGCGGCTTGCTCAGTGGGGCGTACACCACCTCGACCAGGTTTGCCGAGAATGATCATCGAAGCTTCAACCGAACCGGCGAAGCATTCAATGTGGGCGAGACTTTCTCCGGTGTGGACTACGAGACTGGCGTACGCGCTGCGAAAGAGATTGCTGACCTAGTGTCCCGGCTGCCGTTTGAGGCTACGGCCGCACAGGCGGCCCTGGCGTGGGTAGCCCAACAATCGGGTGTCACGACGGTCATCCCCGGCGCGCGCACAGTGGCACAGGCGAGAGCCAACGCGGCGGCCGGCGACCTGCCGCCGCTAGGGGATGACTTCTTGGCCGGTGTACGGAAGCTCTATGATCGCGAGCTGCGCGCCCAGATCCACGATCACTGGTAGCTCAATGCTCGACACTAGCTGCGGTTCTGCGTGACCGGGCTGAAGCCGTTGGCGCTACTGACTGCCGGCCGATCACTCGCGCTGGGTTCCCGAGCCTCAAGCGCGGCCACCTCAGGCGGAGAGGCGAGCCTTTCGGCACCGCCAGGCTTTTCGCCACTGTCGGAGTCACCGACGGTTTTCCCGGCAGCAGACTGGGCCGCGGAGAGGGCCTTCGCGAGGTTCGTGTTGTTCTCCAGAAAGCGCAGCAACTCAACCGGGAAGGGCAGCACCAAGGTGGAGTTCTTCTCGGCGGCCACCTCGACAATGGTCTCGAGCAACCTCAGTTGCAGCGCGCCTGGTGTGTCGGCCATCGTGGCAGCTGCCTGCGCCAACCGGTCCGAGGCCTGCAGCTCGCCCTCGGCCGAGATGACCCGCGCCCGCCGCTCCCGTTCAGCTTCTGCCTGGCGTGACATCGACCGTTTCATGGTTTCCGGCAGCGCAACATCCTTGATCTCAACGCGATCGATATGGATGCCCCATTCCACCGCGGGATTGTCGATCATCAGCTCAAGTCCCTCATTGAGCCGCTCCCGATTGGTCAGCAAATCGTCCAGATCACTCTTGCCGATCACCGACCGCAGTGATGTCTGCGCCACCTGAGAGACGGCAAACGGATACTCCTGCACATTGACGACCGCTCTCACCGGATCGACCACGCGAAAGTAGACGACCGCATCCACTCTGACCGTCACGTTGTCGCGGGTGATGCCCTCCTGCGCGGGCACCGCCATCGTGACGATCTGCATGTTCACTTTGTGCAATCGATCCGCGATGGGAACGATCATGGCCAGCCCTGGCCCACGCACCTGATCAAGGACCCGGCCGAACCTGAACACCAGGCCACGCTCGTACTGCCTCACCACTCTGAGACTTACTGCCGCAGCCGCCAGGGCAACTCCGCCCACCACTGCCAAGACCTCTAACATGACCACCTCCAAGGTCAACGCCCGGAGCCGGAGCGGGATCCTGCATGGAAACCAGTCCCGAGGTGATCGCTCATCCAAGGCAGTCCCGACGCGCCGGATCGGGCCTTTCTCAAAGAAGCGAATTCCCAGATGCGCGGCTGTTGAAACTCCCTATTGAGAGTCCGTCCAGAGCTGCCTATAGACCAAGATGCAGCCGCAGCGCGGCGTCCAGCTCAGCGATCAATGCCGGCGGTAGCTGCCCGACGCGTGGGCCGAGGCGCTTGACATCGATGGATCTGACCTGTTCAGCCTGAGCTTTGGACGAGGGCGGCAAGCCGGTCGCGCTGGAGTCCAGCAGCGTCTGAAAGGGGAGAATGTCCGCCACATTGGAAGTCACTGGTACGACGGTCAACACTCCACGACCCAGCGTTGCCGCGCGCTCATTTGCACCGTCATTGCTGATGATCACGACGGGTCGTCGTTTGTTGGCCTCCGAACCCCTGAGTGATCCCAGCTCGGCAAAACGAATCTCGCCCCGTTTCACGCGTGTGGCAGCGCGTCAGCGGCGGTCGACTCCCACACCCCGGCCTCGCCCAACTGCTCCCACTCCTGCCATGCCAGCTCGTACGCATCACCCAGCTCCGACGCGCGCAGCAGGCTAATTGCTCGCTGGACCGTGGCAGAACGTGACTCGATGCCGTGCTCATGGGCATAGCCATCCAGGAACTCGACATCGGCAGTCGGAATGCTCAGGCTGACTTTCATACCTGAATACTACTTGCGTTCCTACCGTAGTAGTATTCAACACTCCTGGCCAGCTCATCGCATTTAGCAATGAGTTGGATGCGCTTGATCATCAGGAGCCGGCTGGTTGTGTCGGGTGGCTCAGGTCGAAGAGCGGTTCCCCGTTGGGGTGCCGGTAGCTAGCGGCGATTTCGGCGAGTTCTGCGAGGGCGACCCAGCTGAAATCCAGGGCGCGTTGGTGACCGATATAGCCAATCGGGAAGGTGCCGTCGCCGCCAGGCCACGCAAGCTCGAAGTCGGTGGGGCCCTTCTCGATCGTGCACCCGGGCGCGAGCCGGTTCGGCTGGATCCTTGGCAGCCTGGTCCGCATCCGAAATAGTCTGCTGAGTTCCATGATCATGAATCGGCGGGCGGCGGCGGCACTGGAGAACGTACACATGAGGTTGCGGTAATCGGGCCTCACCACAGATTCATAGACGAATTGGGACTGCCGGTACGCGATGGCTCGGCCCACCTGGGCATCCCCGACCGCAAGAACGTCGGCGCCTGACGGCTGGCGGCGTTCCCAGGCGTGCTCAGCGAGTACGGCGTCAATCGTTGCCAGGTCAATGTCGTCGGTGTCGGGGGGTGGCACCTCGATGGGTGGCGGATCCATCACCCGGCCGCGTGGCCGCTCGACTAGCTCGGCTTCGGCCCGGATCCCGAGGTCAAACAGTGGCTCACCGTTGATGTGCCGGTAGCTCGCTGCGAGCGTCGCGGGGTCAGCGTCGATCACCCAGCTGAACGTCACGGCTTCGTGTCGCCGGTAGAAGGTGGCCTCACCGCCAGGCCAGCTCAGCCGATGTCCGCTCGGTACCTCTTCGAGCTCGCTCCCGGTCGCGAGCTCGTTCATCACGATCGGTGCCATCCGAGTCCGAAAACGCAGCGATTCGCCGAGATCCATGATCAAGTAGCGGCGAGCGTCACGGGCGGAGTTGAAGGCAGCAGCAATCGAGCGCTGGCCGCGGCTGGTGGTCTCGGAAGTGAACGACCCATGACGGATCGCGAGTACGCGCGTGTCCTCGAGGTTGCCGACCTCGAGAATGGTCTCCGAGTCGGCAGGCCGGTGATCCAAGCCGAGTTCGTCCACCAGCTCATCGATCAGCAGCATGTCGGCCGAGAACGCCTCATCTTTGAGAGGTTCATCAGAATCAGACATCAACCTCGAATCTTATTCGGACGGGCTGCCGTTCCAATCTTTGCCAGCAACATCTGGCGCCTCGGGATGGGAAACGAGTGTTTGATCGGCCGTACGGACCCCATCTGCCGTCACGAGACGGGAAACGCAGCCGGAGCCATGGTCAGAGATCGGCTCTAAGGCTCCGGATCTCCCAGCAAGTTGGATGCGTAGTCGGGAACGTAGCTGAACTGTTCCCGAGGGGGCCTCCGGTAATCAGAGCTCGGGGTCAGGCGTTCGGGGAGTTTTACGTCAGGCGCAGGTACCTCGCTATAAGGGATGCTGGCCAACAGGTGCGCGATCATGTTGAGGCGAGCGTGCTTCTTGATGTCGGACTCCACCACAAACCACGGGCTCGTCGCGGTGTCGGTGCGGGCCATCATTTCGTCTTTGGCGCGCGAGTAGTCCTCCCAGCGGTTGATCGACTCCACGTCCATCGGGCTCAGCTTCCAACGGCGCACGGGGTCACGATCCCGGGACTTGAAGCGTCGTAACTGCTCGCTATCGGATACAGAGAACCAGTATTTGCGGAGCAAGATCCCGTCGTCGATCAGCATCTGCTCGAAGATCGGAGTCTGCTGCAGGAAGCGGTCGTACTCCTGCTGCGTACAAAAGCCCATCACCTTCTCTACGCCGGCGCGGTTGTACCAGGACCGGTCGAAGAGCACAATCTCGGATCGGCTGGGCAGGTGGGCGATGTAGCGCTGGAAGTACCACTGGCCGCGCTCGCGCTCGGTCGGGGTCGGCAGCGCGACAATCCCGGCGACACGCGGGCTCAGATATTCGGTGATTCGCTTGATCGCACCACCCTTGCCTGCCGCGTCTCGACCCTCGAAGATCACCAGGATGCGGGCTCCGGTCTGCCGCGTCCATTCCTGAAGTTTGACCAGCTCGGTCTGCATCCGGAAGATCTCGGCTGCATACACCTCGTTGGAGATCTTTGGAGGCCGCTTCTGTTTCTTCGCCATGGCCCCGACAGTAGTGTCGTCCGGCCGCTTTGGGCACGAACAGAAATTCCATTGGGGAATGTCAGCGGCTGGTCATAACGTTGTCGGGTCTAACGGGCGTCTTGCGCCCTGAGCTTGTCGAAGGGTTCGACGCCGCGGTGGCGATGAGTTTCAGCGAGACCGTGAGTCTGACCTTGTGGTACGGCAATGGGGCCGTGGATTTTCGTACGCCGCAGTCGTCGTACGCAGTGTCGATAAAGTGAGGATGGTTCTGGTGACCACCACAGCCAGCCAGAAGGCGCCTAATCCTTCGGGCCAAGGCATCTCGCAGCCGCTGCCCGCGCGGGACCGCCAGGTCATCGCGATTCTGCTCGTCGCAGCGTTTGTTGTGATCTTGAACGAGACGATCATGAGCGTGGCGCTGCCACGGTTGATGGGCGATCTTGGTATCTCCGCGCGTACCGTGCAGTGGCTGACGACCGCTTTCATGCTGACTATGGCAGTCGTCATACCGACAACGGGATTTTTGCTGCAGCGGATATCAACTCGAACGGTCTTCATGCTGGCCATGGGTCTGTTCTCAGCCGGCACCCTGCTCGCGGCGCTCTCGCCTGGGTTCTGGATGCTGCTGCTCGCCCGTGTCGTGCAGGCCTCCGGAACAGCTGTGATGATCCCGTTGCTCATGACGACCGTGCTGACGCTGGTTCCGGTGGAACGCCGTGGCGTGGTGATGGGCAACATCACCATTGCGATTTCGGTGGCGCCCGCCATTGGTCCGACATTGTCTGGGCTGGTCCTGCAGTTCCTGTCGTGGCGGTTCATGTTCGTTCTGGTGCTGCCGATCGCGCTGGCGTCGTTGGTCTATGGCTCACGCCGGCTGGTGAACATCGGGCAGCCGGGCCACCAGAAGCTCGATGTGTGGTCGGTGCTGCTCTCCATCCCAGCCTTCGGCGGCCTCGTCTACGGACTCAGCCAGCTGGGTCGTGGCGCGTCAGGGCCAGAGGTCGCGATCGGCTTTATCTCATTCGGGCTGGTCCTCCTGCTGATCTTCGGCTGGCGGCAGCTGCGACTGACCCGAGGTGGTCGAAGCCCACTGCTGGACTTGCGCCCATTCAGCTTCCGGATGTTCAGCCTGAGCCTCGCGCTGTTGTGCCTGGCAATGCTGGCTCTATTCGGCATGGTGATTTTGCTGCCGATTTATCTGCAGACGGTCCGGGGGATCGGATCACTTGCCACCGGGCTCCTGCTGTTGCCCGGCGGCCTCTTGATGGGCCTGTCCGGACCGACCGTCGGCAGGATCGTTGACCGTTATGGGCCGCGGCTGGTGACCATTCCTGGCGCCCTCCTGCTGACCTTCACACTGTGGCAGTTCAGCAATGCCGATGCCAGCACGCCGATTTGGATGCTCATCGGCGTGCACATGCTGCTGATGCTGGGACTGGCGTGCTTGTTCACACCCTCATTCACCGCGGGGTTGAACCCGCTACCGCCATATCTCTATTCGCACGGGAGTGCCGTCTTGGGCACATTGCAGCAGGTGGCGGGTGCAGCGGGAGCTGCGTTGTTGGTGGCGATCATGGCCAGCAGAACAGCAACCTTGAGCGAAACTGGGCTGCCAGAGCTGGTCGCACTCAATGGCGGCATCGAGCTCGCCTTCAGCGTCGCCGCTGTGATCAGCATTGGGGCTGTGGTGTTGGCGTGCTTCATTCGCAACACCAAGCCTCCCCTCGATGAGCAGCAGTCGATGGGGCACCAGCCCGGCGCTGGCGAGGAGCCTGCCTCCGAGGAGTCGACGGCGACGCGGTCCTGATCGGGGGCTCATCATCCTTGACCGACTTGTCAGCGTCTCAGCGTGCTATAGCAAGCTGTGATGCTGACAAGTCGGTTTGAGCTGCGAGCGTCGGCAAATCGCGCGCCGCCGCACGGAAGGGGACCGAGCGGAGGCGTTCTTCCTCTGCGAGCGACGACAGCGGCGGATTTCACGCGATGCGCGAGCAGCTCAGAGAGAGGGCGGTAGCGGATGAGCAGGATCGCTGTGGTAACTGGAGCTGGAGCTGGAATTGGCGCAGCGGTGGCCACTGCGCTCGCGACTGAAGGTTGGCTCGTCGTGCTTGCAGGCCGTCGGCTTGCGCCGCTGCAGGACCTAGCCG
Source organism: Propionibacteriaceae bacterium (assembly GCA_035489975.1). Taxonomy (GTDB): domain Bacteria; phylum Actinomycetota; class Actinomycetes; order Propionibacteriales; family Propionibacteriaceae; genus Microlunatus. The sequence goes on from DATHIJ010000153.1 coordinate 7,318, forward strand.
CCGCACACCCCGACCTGCTTCTCGATCCCGTCCCAACCGATGTGAGCGATGAGGACTCAGTGCGCAACCTGTTCGACGTCACCACGGCGCGGCATGGTCGAGTCGATCTGCTCTTCAACAACGCCGGCGTCAGCGCGCCGCCGCGAGAGCTCGACGAGATCCCGCTGGAAGAGTGGCAGGCCGTCGTGAACGTGAATTTGACCGGCGCATTCCTCTGTACGCGGGAGGCCTTCCGGATCATGCGCAGACAGCAGCCGCAGGGCGGTCGAATTATCAACAACGGCTCGATCTCCGCACATGCGCCACGTCCGCTATCGATCGCGTACACAGCGACCAAGCACGCCGTGACCGGCCTCACCAAGTCGACTGCTCTGGACGGCCGCCCTTATGACATTGCCTGTGGCCAGATCGATATCGGCAACGCCGCCACCGACATGACGACTGCGACGGCTGCCGGTGTGCTGCAAGCCGATGGCAGCATAAGGCCGGAGCCCCGGATGCGAGTCGCGGATGTCGCTCGCGCCGTTGTCTATATGGCCGGGCTGCCACTCGACAGCAACGTCACGACTCTTACAGTGATGGCCACCAAGATGCCGTATGTCGGCCGTGGGTGATGCGCCCTGAGCCTGTCGAAGGGCGGCGCTGGGCTTGGACAAGCTCAGCCCGCATCAGAGTGCAACGCGCGTAGATTCTTCAAGAGAGAGCTTCATGATCTTCATCAAGCAATTTGGCGAGCTGGGCAGCAGCGACATCGACCAGGCAGGCGGCAAGGGGGCCAACCTAGGTGAGTTGACGCGCGCCGGAATCCCAGTCCCACCTGGTTTCGTGGTCACCACTGAGGCCTATCGGGTCTACGTCGCAGAGCACCAGCTGGACGACAAAATCACAGCGCTCGCGGCGGCGCGGGAGGATCCGGCCGGGTACGACGACGCCTCGGCACAAATCAGAGCCCTCTTCAGCGATGAGCTCTCCGAGGCTCTCCGTACCGAAATCG
>DATHIJ010000154.1:0-6076 GCA_035489975.1 Propionibacteriaceae bacterium
CCACGGCCCAGGTCGCGCCATGAGAATGAGCAGGCCACCGATGATCAGCGCGCTCAGCTGGGAACCGGCGATCGGCCACAGCCCCGCTGATCCTCCGGAGGCATCCCCCGCGACTGCGAGCAGGATGAAGAACAGTCCAAACCCGGCGCCGGAGCCGAGAGCCACGGCCACGAGCCTCCAACTGATGACCTGAGGACGCCCGGGTGCGTGCGGGGCGATGCTCACGAGGGCGATCGCCAAAAGCGCGCAGCCAACACCCAGCAGTCGCGCTCCCGAGGGTCGCTCGCCCCAGACGAGGCCGGCTACCACCGGAATCGCAGCCGAGGTGACGCCAGTGACCGGGGCGACGACCGTCATCGCGCCAGCAGAAAGAGCGCGATAAAACAGCACCAAGCCGACAAAGCCCGCCACTCCGGCCATGGCACCCCAGGCAAGGCCAATCGGCGTCACGGGGACGGAGGTCGCGATCAGATAGATCGCGAGCAGAGGCAAGCTCACCAGCTTTGATACCCATACGACCGGCAGCGCAGCGGCGCCTTGGGTTGCCTTGCCACCTGCGAAGTCGCCGACGCCCCAAATCAGTCCCGATAGGACGGCGAGCGCGACATTCAGCACCCAGGCACCCTAATGCCGTCACACACAGGCGCCTGAGCGGTGTGAGACTTTTGCGGCGTGAGGTTGCGATTCGTGCTCGTGGCAGTCCTGCTATTCGCAGGGGGGCAGGCATGAGCGCGCGGCCGCCGCCAGTCACGTACGACGACCTACCGGTCAGCTCCCAGGAACGAAATTGACCTGCGCAGATTGGGGTTGGACGTGACAGGTTTCCGCACGTCGAGGAGCGGGGAGCGGAAACCGGTCGCTTGCCGTCGGCCCGCTTTGGAAACCGGTCGGCTGCAACCTCAAAATGCCCCGGATCCGGGTTGGACGTGAGGGGTTTCGTCACCGTCGAGGAGTTGCGAGCGGAAGCTGGTCACCTCCACTTGCCTCCTGGCGAAACCGGTCACTCGCGATCTCAGAATGGGCCAGTGTCACGGCATGTTGAAACGAGTGGCGGATCTGCCATCGGCTCGGCCTGCTATCGATTCGACTGCGTCGACAACATCGGCTACAGGGATCGTCGTCACAATCTCTACGGTCGAGGTTGCCCGCAGAAGCGGCTCTACGGCTTCCAGATCCGCAAAGATGCGTTGCTGCTCGTGAGCACGCTTGCCGAAGTGGTTGGTTGACCGTGTCGCGATGCGCTGGAGCATGACGTCGCGCGGCACACTCAACAGCACGACGGCGTCGAAGCGATCGTAAAACGAGCCCTGATTGGAGGCGCACGCTGCGACGAAGAGCCACCCGGCAACGCGCTGGGCGAGCAACGCGTCCATTGTGTCCTGGCGCCAAAGCTGCTCCGCACTGGCGCCGGCTGGCTCGATGCTCCAGACAGACAAGTCAGTATCTAACCCGATGGCCGCGCCGGGCCAATTCGGCGAGCACAGTCGACTTACCGGTCCCGGACATTCCGGTGATCAGGACTCGAGTCATTCCCAGAAAGCTATCCCGATCGCTACAAACTCGGTACATCGGCCAGTAGCACGGCATAAAGGACGCCGAAGATGAGTTAGCTGCTGGCATGACACCCGAGGACAGCCTCAGGCGGAACAAGCAGAACGTGCGGGCCTTCTACGACCTCATGTTCAACCAGGCACGACCTGCCGAGGCGATCGCGAAGTACGCCGGGGAGACCTATCGGCAGCACAACCCTCACGTTGGTGATGGGAAGCAGGCCTTCATCGACTACTTCGAGCGGATGGCGGGGGAGTATCCGGGGAAGCGCGTGGAGTTCAAGCGGGCGCTGGCCGAGGGCGACTACGTCGTACTGCACTGCCACCAGGTCTGGCCGGGTGACCATGAGTACGCCGGGATCGACATCTTCCGGCTCGACAAGGACGGCAAGGTGGTCGAGCACTGGGACGTGTTGCAGGTCATTCCTGAGACCTCGGCCAACCAGAACGGGATGTTCTAGCAGAGTCGCGGGGCATGCCCGTACCACACTTTCCATATGAGTTATTACCTTCTGGAGTACGCGCTGGTTGACGACTATCTGGCTCGACGTGCCGCCTTCCGGGAGGTGCATCTAGCGCTGGCTCGGGAAGCCCGTCGCCGTGGGGAACTGATCCTCGCAGGTGCCCTCGCCGAGCCGCCTGATCGAGCGGTTCTCGTCTGGCGGACCGACGATCGCTCCGTTGTTGAGCGGTTCGCTGACAGCGATCCTTACGTTCGCAACGGCTTGGTCACCTCATGGACCATCCGACCCTGGACGGTCGTCATCGGCGAGGCAGCTGGATTGTGCTGATGCTCGGCCCTTGGTGAGCCGCCGAGGATGAGTTTGGCTCACTGAGCGGCGCTGGCTGATCTGAAGACCGTCGGCGATGATGGCGTGACCGTTTAGATCTGTAGCCCAATAGGTAGGCCGGAAAGGGGACAAGCATGGATCAGCCGACCGCAGAGCGGGCGCTGAAAGAGATGGAGGTGCTGGTTGGCGAGTGGAGCCAGATGGCGACACCGGCCGGCGGCGAGCCGTGGCCGGGAGAGGCCAAGGCGACCTTCGAATGGCTCGAGGGCGGCCAGCTCCTGCTCGAGCGTTCGACCGTGGATATGCCGGAGGCGCCGGACGGTGTCTGCGTCTACGGCTGTGATGCCGCCAACGGCACCTACTACCAGCTTTACACCGACGACCGGAACGTCTGCCGGGTCTACCAGATGAGCATCGGCAACGGCGAGTGGAAGCTCTGGCGCGAGGGCGAGCCCTTCAACCAGCGCTTCACCGCGACCATCAGCGAGGACGGCAACAGGATCGAGGGCCGCTGGGAGTACGACGAGGGAGACGGCTGGAAGGCTGACTTCGACCTGGTCTATGCCCGGGTGCGCTAGGCAGCCTGGATCACGCGAGAGCTCAAACTCCTCAGGTGTCGTTGGCGGTGGCTGTAGGGGCTGAAATTGCCGATTCTGAGCGTGAAACGGAGTTGGCGGACGTTGGTCGTGAACGACCTCTAACGAATCTCCTGCGGAATCCCTGCGGAATCGCGCCTCATACGCGTGGCCCGTGTGCAGAACGAACGGAGCTAGCCGAATTGCGGATTTTCTTCATGGGGTTGAGCAGGTGCACCGACGAGATCATGGCGTCGGTGCACCTGGCGGCTAGTGCGACCCCCGATCCAGCGTGAACAGCAGCGGCCTGGCGGGGCTGGCGAGGTTTTGAACTCATGGCTCTTTGACCCCCGGTCATCGGCAACGTGTCCAAGAACGTCACAGACGTTCCAACTTTCCTTAAAATAGGGATTCGCAGTTAGGCGTCTTTCGGTGGCCAGACTCAGATGGCGGTCAAAATCGTGGTCAGACCCATAACCAATTAAGCGAAGGGCCAGCCGCACTCGGCTTGACTCCTTACAGATTCAATCCCTGTCAGGCGTCCGTTAGTAGCACCCCGGGTTCTATAGGTCGAAGCAACGCCTTGTTCACAAGGTGGTTCGACATGCATCTCAATTCCTCGTCAGCGGCAGGTGTCCGATTTCTCACGTCGGTGAGGGAAGGCAGGGGTCTCAATAGGTCAGCCCGGGAGGCCGGCATTGGGAAGGAGACTGGCTACCGATGGCTCCGCGAGGCCTATGTCGCGCACCGACGCGGCGGGAAGAGCATCGCTGAGACAAAGGCGGTGATGGGGTTCGCGTCGGCGAAATCGATCGCCTGGGAAGCCGAGGTGGCGGCTGGCCCCGGTAGGCATCACCTTCGCGTCGCCGTCGATACGGAGGCTCGGTTCTGGGCGGTCTACGACGCCGGCACCGGCGCTAATGCCGCCGCCTCTGCGGCTGGGGTTGGCCGGTCGACCGCGTATCGGTGGTTAGACCGGCGATTCTGCGAACTCCGCGCCGCTGGGTCCACCGTCAAACGTGCGCAGCGTCTGCTCCGGCTGACCGACCAGGTCACGGCCAGGGCCGAACGGCCGCGCGCCGCGGCGAAGCTGCGTGAGCGGCAGGCTGCGGCAGCTGCGCATGAGGAGGCGCTACGGTCCTCGCGGCAGTACGCCGATCGCACCGTCGTGCTGTCGACCAAGCAGCAGCAGCGCGCAGAGCTGGTCGACACGTACTGGCAGCTGATGAGGTCCGGCGAAACCAACACGAACGCCTGCAGAGTCCTGGGCATGAGCCGACGCAGCGGGACGACTATTCGACGAGCGCACCACTACCAGACCCGCGTCCGGGCGCGACGAGTGGTGTGGTCGGGCCGTTACCTCGATGTCCGGGAACGGCTGCAGATCGCCGACCTACTCCGGTTGGGCTTCTCGCTGCGTCGGATCGCCACCGAGCTGGGCCGGCATCCGTCGACGATCAAACGCGAGCTGGATCGGCACCGATCCCCTGAGGGCCGTTACCTGCCGCGGACCGCCGACAACGACGCACGGCAGCAACGCGCTCGCCCACGAGACCGCAAGTTGACCGCCAACATCACGCTGCGGCGGCTGGTGCAGCGCAAGCTGAACCGGTGCTGGTCACCCGATGAGATCTGTGGCTGGCTGCGGAAGACCTACCCTGATGACCTATCTATGCGTCTGTGCCCGGAGACCATCTACCGGGAGCTACTGCTGCGGGACAACACGACCCTGCACAAGAGGTACTGCCTGAAGCTGCGCACCGGCCGGCGGATCCGCAAGTCGCGGTGGCTCACCCGGACCGGGCACGGCCCCACTATCGCCAATAAGACGATGATCGACCAGCGCCCAGCCTCGGCTGAAACCAAGCTCGAGGCCGGCCACTGGGAAGGTGACACGATCATCGGCGTCGGCTCGGCGTCGGCCATGGTGACCTTGCGGGAGCGCACCACGCAATACGGCGTGATCGTCAACCTGCCCCATGACCACACCGCCGCAAGCGTGAACGCCGCCGTCACCGGAGCCTTCACCGCGATGCCGGCCCACATGAAACGAACCCTCACCTGGGACCAAGGCGTCGAGATGGCCAAGCACCAAGACCTGACCGCCGCGACCGGTGTCCGGATCTTCTTCGCCGAACGCTCCAGCCCGTGGCAACGAGGCGCTAACGAGAACTACAACGGGCTCGTCCGTCAGTATTTCCCGAAGGGAACCAACCTGGCAGTTCACTCACCCACCCACGTCACCTACGTCACCGCCGAGCTCAACGAACGCCCCCGGAAAGGGCTCGACTACGACACCCCGGCATTCCGTTTCGCCAAAGAAACAGCCTCCACACCAACCCGCTGAGATAGCCTCCCAAGCGAGGAGCAAATGCCCTCATGACACTCAGGTGTTGCATCGACTCATAGAATCCGCCGCACGGTCATCGGGCATCTCATCGGTCGGGTCATATGCAACAGCCCTCACGTTCTTCATGACCGAACGGCCCAAAGTGCGTGCCAACTCACACGCTTTCTCCGCGTCAATCGGTCGATGCTCCTATGGTCTGGCAAGTAGTTGTTGTCGCTTCCTTGCTGGCGTCGCCAGATTGAGTGTGTTGTAGATCTCGCGGGCAACGTAACGCTTGAGACAGCGGATGATTTCTGGCTTGGCTAGCCCTTCGTGGGTTCGTCTCTCGACGTATGCGCGGGTGCGAGGGTCGTGTCGCATGCGGCCGAGAACGACTACGTTGCGCTACGGTCACCGCCGCGGTTGAGTCGTCGATCGGGCCGACGCGCCACAGGAACCAACGTCTATGTCACCGTATGCCAAGCGCTCGGCCGTGCCATTTGGCCAACGCCGTCGACCGGCTCAGCGACGGACGCGGTAGCGCAGGTGTGTGGCCTCCGGCGTGTCGATCACCCGAACGATCTCCAGCTCCACGCGCGACGGCAACACCTCAAACTGCCGACGGCCACCGCCGAACAGCACCGGGATCTGATGAATTACCAGCTCGTCCAACACACCGGCCTCGAGCGCCCGTTGCGCCGTGTTCGCGCCGTGCACCAACACGTACCGGTCCCGGGCCGCAGCCTTGGCTTGTGCCATCGCGCTGGCGATCCCATCGGTCACATACGTCACCAACGGATAGTCCGCCACCGAGGGACCGGGCGGCCGATG
>DATHIJ010000155.1:0-2044 GCA_035489975.1 Propionibacteriaceae bacterium
TCCGGTTGATCAAGTCGCCGCCGAAGCTCTGCAGGAACGGCGAATACGCGTACGGCCACCACTCACCGGTGAAGCTGGTTGCGATGTCCAGCGGGTAATCGAAGTCACCGGAATCCTTGAGCTTCTTCAGACCGGCCATGAACTCGTCCTTAGTCCAGGGCTGGTCGACCGTCGGAACACGAATCCCGTACTTCTTGAGCACAGACTCGCGGCTGACGATAGTGAGCGCGACATCGTAGTAACCGAAGGAATACGTCTTGTCCTTGTACTTACCGACCGTGGTTGGCAGGTACTTGGAGAGGATGTCATCCGCGCCCTCGATCGGGGCAAGGTAACCGGCCCAGGCCCAGTTGGGCACGTTCGGCCCGTCGATGTCGAGGATGCAGGGCAACTTCTTCGCCGCCGCCGCCGCGACCACAGACTGGTTATAGGAGTCCTGCGGGAACGCCTGAACCTCGACCTTGTACTTGGTCTGGCTGGCGTTGAAGTCGGTGACGATGGCTTCGATAGACGCCAGTTCATTCTTGTTACCGGCGTTGTGTGTCCACATGGTCAGCGTCCCGCCGGCCGTATCCTCGCTGCTCGCGGTGCTCCCGCCCTTGGCACAAGCGACAACGGTCGTTGGTGCCATGGCCAGTAGAATCACGGTTGCGAGGCGCTTGATGGTGCGTGATTTCACAAGTTCCTCCAAAGGGTAAGAAAGGTCCGGTGGCCTCACCGGGCCGAGGTCGGCCGCTGCAACGGACAGCCTCAACGTGGATGGGTACTCGCCGGCGCGAGTCGCCGGCGAGGCCTAACTCGCTAAGTGCTCATGGGTACGGGTGCTTGGCTCACCTCCAGGGCGATTCGGGACTGCGTGTTGCGGAATGGCGGGGTTGATCACCGCTGGTGGAGCTGCAACTGAACCTCTTCGAACAATCGGACAGCGAATGAGTGCGTGCGCCACGGGATACGGAGGCTGTGCAGCAATCTGCTTGAGCAGCTCCCGCACTGCCCATCGCCCCATTTCATGGTGTGGCAGAGCCACGGTGGTCAGACCCGGCAAGAGGCTATCGGAGATCAGCTCCTGGTCATCGAATCCCACGATCGACACGTCGCCAGGGATGGACAGTCCGAGGGTGTTCGCCGCCTGGTAGACACCCATTGCCGTGCGGTCGTTGAAGCAAAACAGACCGGTCGGCCGAGCTAATCGACTCAGCAGCTCGATGGCACCGGCGTAACCACCCGCAGCGGCCGCCTCTTGCTCCACAACAAGGGAGCCATCGAAGGGCACGCCGTAAACCTCCAGAGCCTGGCGGAAACCGGCGAGACGAAGGCTTCGTGCCGGAATATCGTCGCGGTTGTTGACAAAACCGATCTGTCGATGGCCGGCGGCCAACAACTCCTCCACGGCGATCCGGCTACCGCCCACCTCGTCCGGCACGACTGAGCTGATCAAGCCATCAGCACTGCGAGCGTCAAGCAGAACTGCTGGACCGCTCCGCAGGCTCTTTGGTGGCGTCACCACGCGGTGGTAGAACGCCGCGTACACGATGCCGTCCACCTGGCGCTCCAAGAGTGCCCTGACCTCCCGCTCCTCAAGGTCAGGGTCACCATCGGAGTTGAGCAGGACCAAGAGTGATCCGGCCTCTGCCGCCGCTTCCTGGGCGCCCAAGATCATCCGGCCCGCGAACGGTGTCGTCGAGACTCGGTCGGACAAGAAGCCGATCATTCGGGTGCGCTGAGTACGCAGGCTTCGAGAGAGCTGGTTAGGTGTATAGCGAAGTTCGTCAACCACCTGCAGCACACGTTCCCGAGTTTTCGAGCTCACGCGCGTGCCCGGCACATCGTTGAGGACGTGCGACACGGTCGTGATCGAGACCCCGGAATGTTCGGCCACATCCCGGATGGTCAAACGCGCCATAATTCTCCCGGCTGCCCAATCCTTTTACCAATGACGGTAGTCACTGTGCCGTAGATCACAATGACTGTCAACAGCAGGCCCAGGATGTGGCCGATCTGTTAGATCACGTCGCCAGATGTGGTCATCTGATGCCTGGTCTCG
>DATHIJ010000156.1:0-4673 GCA_035489975.1 Propionibacteriaceae bacterium
TGGTTGTCACCACGATCGCTCCAGCGGTGGTCCTGTACAACATCGGCTACTTCGACACTGTTGCTACCTCTGGGGTCCGCTCTCTCTCCCTAAGCGTCGGGATCGTCGTCGGCGCCGGTGTGCCGCTGATCCTGAACCTTCGCGTCCTACACCGCATCCGCAGCCAGCCGGCGGGCAGCATGGAGCAAGAGCCCGCCTTGCGCCACGCCGACGAGGTCGACCAGCCGGTCCGAGAGGCGCACCGGTCATGAGTTCCAGTCCGGCAGCCGTTCCGACCCGCGCCCGGAGCGTTAATGGACCTCTGCCGCAGCTGCTGGTCGGCCCCGCGCTGGCTGCGCCTGGTGCCCGTCCGGGTCGTATTCCTGGTCGTGCTCGCGCTCGCCGTGCTGCTAGGGGCGGGACTGGTCCGGGCGGTCGTACGGGCGCTGGTACGCCCGTTGTCGTCCAGGGGACCGGGCGCGGCCGCCGAGCGTAGCTACGGAGCATTGCACAACCCAATGCAGGAGGCCCGAGGTACGGATCCTGGTCCAGGTAGCCGGGATGTGCTGCGACATACGGCGGTATCAAGAGCGCAGCGAACAGCCTCACTTCCGCGGTCTGCTCGACTGTGTCGCTTGACTGGCAGGGAGATGTCGTCGTCGCACCGACACTTCGGAGTGCGTACCGGCGATTGGGAATCGTGCAAGGTCGCCTTTGGGTTGATGACGAATGTCCACCTCGAAAAGGGAGAAAACAATGTCGGACCTTGAGCACAACAAGCAGGTTGTAATCGACTACTACCAGACTGCGTTCAACGGAAACCCCGAGAAGGCGGTTGCGGATCACTTCGGCCCTCGCTATATCCAGCACAACCCCGAGGCCGAGGACGGGCCCGAGGCGTTCACCGGCTTCGTCCACTGGCTGCGCGGGGAGTACCCGAACCTGACGCTGGACATCAAGCGGGTGATCGCCGAGGGCGACCTGGTGGTCACGCATGCCCACCTGGACCTCGAACCCGGCAACCCCGACAACCCCGGACGGGCGCTGGCGGACTACTTCCGCCTCGAAAACGGCAAGGTGGTCGAGCACTGGGATGTCATCCAGGACATTCCCCAGACATCCGCCAATGACAATGGCATGTTCTAACCGGATCCATCGATGTGGTGAGCGGGCAGGGCGCAGCCCTGCCCGCTGCCGTGTCCACCCCGCCGCTCCCCACAAGTGGCCGTGCCCTACGGGGCCCGGAGGGGTCAACCCGGCTCAGTCGGGCCGTAGACCGACGAAGACGAGTTGGTACGACGGGTACGCCTATGACGAAGACCTCGCCGCTGTGCGTGGCGACAAATCCCCGGCGCCATCGCCATCCGGTCGCTATATGGCCTTCGTCAACGACACCTCGGGCATCGCCAAGATCTACATCGCCAAATCCGACGGCAGCCCACGTCGGCAGCTCACTTACGGCTACCAGCCCGACTGGCAGCGCCTGTCATAGAGGCGTCACCTTCGGGGCTTGGTACGCCAACCCGGCCGGTCACGTCGGCTATGAGCTGATCGGCGTCGCGATGCTGATCCTCGCCGGAGGCGGTCGCGGCTTCCCCGCTCGACTATGACGAGTTGGCGCTGGACACGCGTCGGATTCGAGCGGGGTACGAGATCACAGCGCGGGGAAACGGTGAGGTTGGTGACGACGGGGTTAACACTTCTTGCTTTCACCATCGCCGAGGCGCCGTTCTGAGTTAGGTTGGCCCTCGCCCCGCCGGTTACGCACGTCGCAACTCGACATACCCCGATAGAGATATGAACGGCCGGCGGGCGCTCTTCACCTGTTCGAGCTGGGGGCGATGACAGCCCGCTACCGTTCCGCTGTGGGCCAGCTAGAGCACGGTACGTCGGCGCGCTGGCACGCCGGCTGTCACTGCGCACTTTGCCAGGCGGGCGCACGCCGACACTAAGCGAGCCTGGAGACGAGCGAGAGCACGGAAGCGACTACCCATCGAGGTGCGGCAACAGCTCCTGGACGCAATCTATGCTGGCCAGCCGTTCCGGACGGTGCTCCGTGACCTGGAGCTGACGCCTAATCAGGTCTGGCGGCTCACCAAGACCGACGACGAGTGGTTAGCCCAGCTAGAGGCCGCTTTGACCACAACCCGCCGAGACGACCTGGAGAACGGCACCAACGCCGCGTATGTGGCGGGCTGTGTCTGCAGCGAGTGCCGCGAGCATCAGCGCGTCTGGATGGCCAGGAACCGTTGCTAGTTCAGTTTGTCCATACGGCCAGCACCGTTGTCCCTGGCGTCGAAAATGCAGCGTTAGACCTACCGGCGATACTGTCGGGAATATGTCGAGCCCTATGCTGACCCGCCGCCGGCGCAGGCTCGTGGCCCTTGTGTTGGTCGCCGTGGCTGCCGGGCTTGTGGTCGTGGAACCGTTCCCCAAGGGCACGGTGCTGCTCTCGCTCACCTCTTCGCACGGCGTCGATGCCGGCGACCTCCCCGCGTGCGCCCTACTACTGGTCGCGGTCGGTCTAGCAATCTAGCGCCAGCTCCGGCTCAGGAGTTGTAGTAATCGGGACCTCGACGCTGACAACTACTAACGCTACGGTTGGCCCCCGGCCTGCGCCTCCGCCAGGAGCGGACCATCGCAGCCGCCAGCGCCGAAGGGTTCGCGGGCGGGAGTGCGCGCCGGCCCCCCGCAGCTGGCACTCCTGCCCTATTTGTCAGAAACGGCACCTGGGCCGGGTCGGTTCACTAGTGTTGCGGTTTGCCCGCGCCGGGCCACCCCACGTCATCACCCCCCAGGGATATGAACGATGGCCGGCGTGGGCTCGTGCCTTTGTGTTAGCTGATCGGGCCGTACGGAACAGTTGACCCGCGGCGACGCTCCCAACCAATTCGTATCCACCGGTCGAGTTCGTCAAGGTCAACATGCCCGGCGAGCATTAAGAGTCCTGCTGCTATGAGTTCCTCGCCTCGCCGGCCAGCACCAGCGAACCAGCTACCGGCGATCACTCCGGCGCACTCGGTGCGGATATCGTCGCGGCCTGAGCCACCCCGCGGAGGTGATCGATCAAGGTTTGCAGTTCGGGCCGCTTTGCGGCTAGCAGGGCTTCGCCGTGGAGGGCTGCGCTGAGGACCTGATCTCTTGTAGACACGTTCCCAGTATCGAACAAACGTTCGAGGGCTGTTTATGGGTGCTCAGAGGCTCCTTGCGCAGAAGAGCCAGCTATGTCGCTTGTTTCCGCTTCAACTGCCGGCCGACTTTGCTGCAACCGTTCCTGGAGTCGCTTGGACGGATATGTACGCACCCTGGGCCAGGTCGTTTCGTAGGGACCGACATCGGGGGCGAGGAAGCTGATTCTTGCCGTTGTCTTTCTCATCTCTGACCAGAGTTCGACTGGCACCTGCAGCTCCCGCCGCCAGGTGTGCTGGCCATGCCCCGCGACGGATGCCACATTCATCTCGTATGTGGAGCTGGCTTCGTCGACCGTTCCGTCGTAGTGCACCCGTCGGACTAAACCGGGATAAGTCATCCAGGCGGACACTTCCGTGATGGGTAGCCGTCCTGGGTTGTGCACTGTAAAGCGGTAGGTAAAGGTGCCGGCGCCCTCACGAGCCTGGCTTGGCCGGGGCTTCTGTAGTTCGTAGGTGAGCGTGACACCCAACAGTTCAGCCACTCGTTCGTCGAGATCCTCGATGTTGCGTCTCCGGAACTCCCAGACGCCCCATCCGATCGCAGCGACAGCGGCGAAAGCCGCGACCGTCGTGCCAATTGCTTCCAGGGCTACCCAGTCCACCGAATATTGTTATCAAAACAATTGCATTGCGGAAGCTCATCGTCTGACATTGATCCGAGTGCCCCTAGGAGTGGCCTGCCTCGTGTAGGCGGTCACGATCGTTTCGAGCCTCGGACCAGTCAGCTGCATCATGACATGTTCCTGATCTTCGCGGCGAGTTCCGTCTGAGCCTCCGCCAACGTGCGGACCATCGCCGACGCTAGCGCCGCTAGCGCTTTGGGTGTGGGTTGGGTGACTGAGGGTTTCGCCGGCCAAACCACCATGACGAAGCTGGGACTGTTGGCGGGTTGGTGTAGCTCGACGGTGAGCGTGTCGCCGGCACGGTTGAGCTGACCGCTGGCGAGCACGACGGGGGATGATGGGGACACGGTGCCTCCTGGGGCATCGAGGTCCCGGGGAGCGCTCACTACGCGAACCGGGACCGCCTTATGTGGGGTCCACGGGGGAGCGCCGCCTGACTCAATCCTGCACGTAGCCTGCACGAACTGTTAGCGGTTGAGCCGGAATCGGTGTTTGGCTAGGGATGATGCTGGTGGGCGATACTGGGTTCGAACCAGTGACCTCTTCGGTGTGAACGAAGCGCGCTACCACTGCGCCAATCGCCCGCTTGCGTCCGCTTGAGCGACGCCCACCATATCTCAGTTCGAGCCGTCCTCGTATGACCCGTAAGTCGGCGCTTGCCGGCTTGCACCGAGTGTCACAGCCGGGAGTTGATCGGCGCAGCAGCTATCCGGGATGCTCGTCATAGTCCTGGAGCCCTCGGGCTAGTAGCCGGCTGCCCGGACCGCTGACCCAGCGGGCGCGTCGTCGTTCTGCGGCACCGCCCGCTCGTTCGGAATGGCGTTCAGCACGATCTCGCCCTCATACGTGCTGTTGACCTCCTCGCCACGACCTACGGGAC
>DATHIJ010000157.1:0-5929 GCA_035489975.1 Propionibacteriaceae bacterium
ACCGGCTCTTTCCTTCGCTGGAGTAGCGGAAGGCCCAGATGGACTCTCCATCGCTCGTGGCCACCGTCCCCTGGAAGGGAAATTCGACACCGTGGTCGCGGCCAACTTTCTCCACCAAGCCAATGGCGCGCCCGACCGCACCGAACGGATCGTCGGTCAGACCGAACGTCAATGCCAAGAAGAACAACGTCTCTGAGTCCGTCGACCCTTCGATGTCTAGGTACAGCGACGGATCGACCGCCATCTGCAGATCGCGCTTGGTTTTGTGGAAGTCGCGGAGTGCGCCATTGTGCATCCACATCCACTGTCCGTGTCGGAACGGGTGGCAGTTGGAGCGCTGCACCGGCGTGCCGGTGGACGCCCGAATGTGGGCGAAGAGCAGCGGAGTACGGACCTGACCCGCCACCTCCCGCAGGTTGACGTCGTTCCACGCCGGCTCGATGCTCTTGAACACGGCCGGCTCGGCGCCCTCGCCGTACCAGCCGATCCCGAAGCCGTCGCCGTTGGTCGTGGTGGCGCCCATCCGGGAGTGGAGACTTTGGTCGATGATCGAATGGACCGGGCGGAACAGCAATTCTTCGGCGAGGATCGGGTCGCCTGAGTAAGCCATCCATCTGCACATGAGCTGAGTGAAACACCGGGCTCACCGTGCGGGCATCACCCTTCGTGGGGGATATCAGACAATACGAGGCTGCGACGACGCAGTGATGACACCGGCGGGTCCCAATTGATCCAGGTAATGCCAGGCCCTCCCACGCCTGCAGCGGAGGCCGTAGCGTCGGGATCGTGGACAACCGCAGCGACGTTCGCGACTTCCTGGCCTCCAGGCGCGCCCGGATCAGACCGGAGCAGGCCGGCTTGCCCGCTTTCGGAACCAACCGGCGCGTTCCCGGGCTACGCCGGGAGGAAGTCGCATCGCTCGCAGGTGTCAGCGTCGACTACTACACCCGTCTGGAGCGGGGGAACCTGACTGGGGTTTCGCAGAGTGTCTTGGAGGCGCTCGCCAGCGCCCTTCAGCTCGATGAGGCTGAGCGTGCGCATTTGTTGGACCTTGCCCGTGCGGCGAATGGGACGACGCGGAGTCGTCGCCGCCCGGGCCAGCAGCTAGTCCGGCCCAGCGTGCAGCGGATCCTCGATGCAATGACCGCAGCGCCGGCGTACGTGCGAAACGGTCGCCGGGACATCCTTGCCGCCAACCGACTCGGCTACGCCCTCTACTCCGAGGCGTACGCGGACCCCGTGCGACCGGTGAACATCGCCCGATTCGTGTTCCTCAACCCGCGCGCACGTACGTTCTTCGTCAACTGGGAGAGAGCGGCGAATGACACGGTCGCGATATTACGCACCGAGGCTGGCGGGAACCCTTACGACCAGGGTTTGACGAACCTTGTCGGGGAACTGTCCACGCGCAACGAGGAGTTCCGAACCCGATGGGCCGCACACAACGTGCGTCTCCATAGGACCGGGTTCAAGGACATCCATCACCCGGTGGTGGGTGAGCTTCATTTGGCGTTCGAGGCGATGGACCTCCCGGCTGACCCGGGGCTAGCAATCGTGGTGTACAGCGCGGAACCTGGGTCTGCATCCGAGGATGCTCTGACCCTTCTTGCCAGCTGGGCGGCAACGCTCGATCAGACCAAAATCGCCAATCAGGCAGAGGCCGGGGCCGCTGCGCTTGGAGAAGCAGGACACATAGGAGGAAAAGTTGGAGATCCAACCCAAGCTGCCGACTACCAAAGGCCCGTCTGAGACGTTTGTTGGTGACGTCTGGTTGGACATGATCGCGGAGGGGGACCTGCCTTCCCGCATACGGGTGGCCATCGTGCGCTTCGCACCCGGAGCGCGCAACGCCTGGCACCGGCACGCGAACGGTCAGACCCTCCACGTGACTGAGGGGCGCGGCCTTGTCCAAGCCCGCGGCGCAGACGTCACCGAGATCGGAGCCGGCGACACCATCTACACCCCACCCGGGGAGTGGCACTGGCACGGTGCCGCCCCCGATCATTTCATGACACACATCTCCATCACCGAAGGCCTCAGTGAGGGTCAGCAAGGGCCGGAAACCGAGTGGGGCGACCACATCCCTGACGCCGAATACGGCAGCAATAAGGAGTTGCAGCATGCGAGGAGCGATCCTGTACGCCCCGGGGGATGTGCGCTGCGAGGAGCGCGCCGACCCGATGATCATGGAGCCAGCAGACGCCATCGTGCGCGCTGTGGCGACCTGCGTGTGCGGGTCAGACCTGTGGCGCTATCGCGGTATTGATCAGGTGACTCAGGCCACGGCAATCGGTCACGAGTACTGCGGCATTGTGGAGCAAGTTGGCGATGCTGTCACCTCGATTCAGCCGGGCCAGTTCGTTGTGGGCGGCTTCTATGCATCAGACAACACGTGCCCGCACTGCCGCAACGGAATGCACTTCTTCTGCAATCAGCGCACCGGTTTTGCCGGCTGCCAGTCGGAGCTGATCCGCATCCCGCTTGCTGACGGCACTCTGCTGGCCACCCCTGAGCAGCCAGCCAAAGACCTCATCCCGAGCTTGCTGGCATTGTCCGACGTCATGGCCACCGGCTGGCATGCCGCAGTCTCGGCCGGGGTCAAGCCGGGTATGACGGTTGCAGTGGTAGGCGACGGCGCGGTGGGCTTGTGCGGCGTACTCGCTGCCTCCCAACTCGGCGCTGCGCGGGTGATTGCCATGAGCCGGCACCAACCGCGCCAGCAACTGGCAAAAGAGTTCGGCGCCACCGACATTGTGAGCGAGCGCGGGGAGGAAGGCATCGCCCGCGTCAAGGAGCTCACCGATGGTGTGGGCGCGGATGCTGTCTTGGAGTGTGTGGGCACCGGAGAATCGGTGGTGCAGGCGGCGCAATCCGCCCGACCTGGGGGCATGGTCGGTTGGGTCGGCGCACCACATGGCGTAGAACTTCGCATGCAGGACCTGTTCTGGCGGAATGTGGGGATCTTCGGCGGCGCCGCCCCGGTGCGGAGCTACCTACCCGACCTGATGGATCGAGTCTGGAATCGGAAGATCGAGCCCGGCAAGGTGTTCGACATGGTGCTGCCGCTGGAGCAGGTAGCCGAAGCGTACGCCGCCATGGACCAGCGCCGCGCCATCAAGGTCCTGCTGCAACCCTGAGGTCCCGGCCACCGTTTTCACCTGCCTTGGGTGAGGACAGGCGAGCGCGGGACCGGAAGGATCTAGCCGACCGCAGTGGCGGCCGAAGATTGTGAGGGGTTGAAGGCAATGTCCGATGGAGGGCTGGGCTCGGCAACCGAGCAAGTGACACCGGCGGCTTCGCTGGCTGACGTAGTGGACGAGTACCGAAAGGTCCGCGGTGAGCTAGAACGCGGGATTCTGCCGCTGGCGACCTCGGTGGATGGACGCCAGTTCACGTTTCAAGCGTCCTTGCACAAACTGCAGTTTCAAACCGGCGGATACGTCGTACTCGAGGGCGAAGGTGGCCTCCGGCTGGGCCAGGTTCTGACGATGCACACAGAGTCGGAAACGGCACAGAATCTGGGGCTAGAGGTCATCAAGTCCAGCGTGCAGATCCGCCTTGCGCGCGGCGAGGGCGTGATCTTGAACGGGGATTTGCGACCGTTCCACGACGCCATGGCTCGACCGGCGGAATCCGGCGAGGTCGATACCTGGCTTGAATCAATACAGCCGAGCCGCTCCCGCTTGACCATCGGAGAACTGCTGCTCGCGCCGGGGGTAGCCGCAGCTCTCGATGCTGGCGGCTTCAGTCGGCATACCTTCATGTGCGGTCAGTCCGGATCCGGTAAGACCTACTCGCTCGGTCTAGTGCTCGAGCAGCTCTTGCTCGGCACGACTCTACGCATGGTCATCCTCGATCCCAACTCCGACTACATCCGCTTGTCGGAGGTCCGGGATACTGCCGACCCGGCAGTCGCTGTTGACTACGCCGCCGCAGCCAGAGGAGTGTCAGTTTGGCAGAACGACGCTGGAGCGGAGCATCCGCTTCAGCTGCAGTTCATGGATCTTGATCCAGCTGCCAGCGCCGCCGTCCTTGGTCTCGATCCGATCCGTGACCGGGAGGAATACGCTGCACTGGCAGGAATCCTTGCTGGCAGCGAAGAAGGTCGGGCTGTGATCACCGGCCCCGAGACTCTGTTGGCATCGGATAATCCCGATACCCGCCGGCTCGGCCTGCGCGCCGCCAACCTCGGTGTTTTCGACTGGTCGATCTGGAGCCGCGGTCGGGGAAGGTCGCTAGTCAAGGAGCTGGAAGAGCCGACGTCGCGATGCCTGGTCATCGACTTGGGTTCCCTCAACACCATCAACGAGCAGCGACTCATCTCCGAAACCGTCCTCTCCACGCTGTGGCGTAACAGGTCGCGCCGCCAGCCATGCCTCATCGTGATCGACGAGGCTCACAATGTCTGCCCCAGCCAACCTGCCGATGCAGTGACTGCGCTTGCCACGAACCATGCATCACTCATCGCCGCCGAAGGCCGGAAGTTCGGGCTTTACCTGCTGACGTCGACACAGCGCCCCCTGAAGGTGCACGACGAAGTGCTGTCCCAATGTGACAATTTGCTGCTGATGCGGATGAATTCCGAGGCCGACCTGGGACACCTCCGCGACGCATTCTCGTTCGTACCGGCGGGGCTCATCGCACGGGCCACGACCTTCCGGCAAGGTGAAAGCTTGGTAGCCGGCAAGATCGTGCCGCACCCGACGTACGTACGGTTCGGTCAGCGGCTCTCGCAGGAAGGTGGCGCCGATATACCCACCTCATGGGCAACCGCCCGCTGATCCAAAGCTTGCCGGTCTAGATCCGGAAGAACATGCCGAGGAACCGGTCGGCCAGCTCCTTGTCGCCACGGATCGTTCCACCGTTGAAGCGCCCGAACGCGGTGAGGACGAAGCTGCCCGGATCGAACTCGACGACGGCTGGTAGGTCGCTGACGTCGCCCTGCTCGTATGTCATGCCATCTGGTGACACGGTGATGCGGTTGTCACCAGCGTTGGGTCCGGTTGTGACGCGTACGCCGATCTGGAGTGGCTCGGTGTCCGATGTCGCGCCGATCGTCCCAGCCCAGATCCCGAACATGAATGGCACGAGCAGATCGGCCACATCGCTGTGCAGGCCGTGTTCGCGTCCGGTGCCTTCGCGAATGTCCCAGGAGTGGATCCCGTAGTCCATCAACTGGAACGCAGGGTAGAAGAACGCCGGCACCGGGCCCATGTAGAAATGCGGCACCATCAGCCCTGTCCAGTCCTCCGGCGTCAGGCCCTCGAAAATGCCAGTCATCTTGTCGAAGTCGGTGCGCAGTCTGTCGACCATCTCTTTTTGAGGCAGGTCCCGGAACGACTTGCCCTGCTCCTCGGCGCGTTTTGCCATGCCGACCAAGCCATAAGCAGACTCGACTTCGGCCTGGCTGCGTGCGGCATCGAACGCCGGGAAGTACCCCTCCGTGGTGTCGACGATGTGCCCAACGATGTCGCGCACCTCCCACTCCGGGCATGCCGTATCGGCTGTCCAGGTTTCCGGCTCCTCCGCTAGGGCGAAGAAGCCTTCGGCCTGATCTCGTACGACGCGAAGGATCGTGTCCTTGCCGTCGTAGGTCATGGCATTCCAACTCATGAATAACCGTCCTTCCGATCTGATCAGGGCCGAGGCCGCGCCTCTCCCTAAGCCTCGAGACTGTGCGGCCGCCATTGATGACGAGCTTAGGACAGGGCGCTGAAGCGAGGCCGCTAGCATGCGGCCCAGAGCGACCATCGAGGTCGGTCGAGGAAGGTGGTTCCTGTGGATCTTCAGGAGAGCCTGAGGGACCTCTTCATCGTCACCCTGATAGCCGCACTGACCCCCATCGCGGCTGGCCTGCTCTCCAGGCTGCGCGTGCCCCAGGTGGTGATCCTCATTCTGGGCGGGATCTTGGTAGGACCGCAGGGCTTGG
>DATHIJ010000158.1:0-2816 GCA_035489975.1 Propionibacteriaceae bacterium
GCCGGTTCTCGACTGCCGGGAGCAACACGTCTTGCTGGGTCTTGGAAAAGCGATGTACTTCGTCGATGAACAGCACCGTCTGCCGCGCAGTACGCAAGTCACGCCGAGCCTGGTCGAGCACCGCGCGGACGTCTTTCACGCCGGCGGTGACCGCAGAAAGCTCCACGAATCTTGAGTCACTCTGGTGCGAGACAACCGCTGCGATCGTGGTCTTGCCCACGCCGGGCGGTCCCCAGAGGAAGACCGACATCGGTTCGCCCGCGGCGAGCCGACGGAGCGGGGATCCGGGCGCCATCAAGTGATCTTGACCGAGGATCTCCTCTAGCGTGCGCGGGCGCATCCGTACGGCGAGGGGCAGGCCGGCACGGTCGGTGTCGGACAGGCTGCCACTCGGGGTAGCTGTCTGATTGCCGACAGTGTTTCCGAAGAGATCCTCGCTCATCGCCAGTGATCCTACGGACACCGATGCAGCTCGCCGTCGAGAGATTCCTGATAACGCCCGAACCTCAGGCGTCAGGTTGGACGTCGACTCCGGCCTCCTTGCGCTGGTCGGCGGTGATCGGTGCGGGTGCGCCGGTCAGTGGGTCCAGGCCGCCGCCGGTCTTCGGGAAGGCGATCACATCACGGATGGACTCGCTTCCTGACAACAGAGCGCAGATCCGGTCCCACCCAAAAGCGATTCCTCCGTGCGGCGGCGGGCCGTACTTGAACGCCTCCAGCAGGAAGCCGAACTTGTCGGCCGCGTCCTCGTCGGAGATGCCCAGCAGCTTGAACACCCGCTTCTGCACGTCGCCGCGATGGATACGGATCGAGCCGCCGCCGATCTCGTTGCCGTTGCAGATGATGTCGTAGGCCCAGGCGAGCGCCGAGCCGGGATCGCTATCGAAGTTTTCCGGGTCCTGCGGCGCCGTAAAGGCATGGTGGACCGCTGTCCAGGCACCGGCCCCGACCGTGACATCACCGGCGGCCATGGCGACAGTCGCGGGCTCGAACAACGGCGCATCGACCACCCAGCAGAAGGCCCAGGCATTCTCATCGATCAGTCCTACGCGGCGGCCAATCTCCAGCCGGGTAGCCCCGAGCAGTGACCGCGCCAGGACGCGCGGCCCGGCCGCAAAAAATATGCAATCCCCTCGCGCAGCACCGAGCTCAGCAGCAAGGCCGGAGCGCTCCGACTCCGAGAGATTCTTGGCTACCGGTCCGCCGAGCTCGCCGTCATCGCCGACCAACACGTACGCCAGGCCGCGGTGGCCGCGCTGCCGGGCAAACTCCTGCCACCCGTCCAGCTGCTTGCGTGGCTGACTCGCACCACCCGGCATCACGACTGCACCGACGTATTCGGCCTGAAACACTCGAAATGGTGTCTTCGCAAAGTAGGCGGTGAGGTCGACCAGTTCCTGTCCGAACCGCAGGTCAGGCTTGTCGGTGCCGAATCGGTTCATCGCCTCCGCGTACGTCAGGCGTGGCATGGGGGTCATGACATCCACCCCGATCAGCCGCCAGATCGCGGTGATCAGCGCCTCGGTCAGCTCAATCACATCGTCCTGGTCGACGAAGCTCATCTCGACGTCGAGCTGGGTGAATTCTGGCTGCCGATCTGCCCGGAAGTCCTCGTCGCGATAACACCGGGCGATCTGGTAATAGCGCTCCATGCCGGCCACCATGAGCAGCTGCTTGAACAGTTGCGGGCTCTGCGGTAGCGCATACCAGGAGCCGGGTTTGAGTCGCGCCGGAACCAAAAAGTCGCGCGCTCCCTCCGGCGTGGAACGGGTCAGGGTAGGCGTCTCTATCTCGACGAAGCCACGCTCGGCGAGCAGTGTTCGGGCAACCCGATTGACCTCACTGCGCAGCCGAAGCGCCGCCGCTGGCGCCGGACGACGCAGGTCGAGGTAGCGGTATTTCAGCGTCGTCTCCTCCCCCACATTCACGCGCTCGTCGATTTGGAATGGCAAAGGCGCGGACGGGCTCAGGACGTTGAGCTGCGTGACGACGACCTCCACCTTTCCCGTGGGCAGCTCGGGATTGGCGTTGCCCTCGGGGCGCAGCTCGACCTCACCGGTGACGACGACGCAGTACTCGTTCCGTAGGTCGTGAGCCCCCGATGCGGCCAACATCTCGTCACGCACCACAACCTGAGCGAGCCCAGATGCATCGCGAAGATCAAGAAAGGCGACCCCACCGTGATCACGGCGGCGGGCGACCCAGCCGGCCAGGGTGACAGTAGTTCCGGCATGCTCGGCGCGCAGGGTGCCGGCGCCGTGGGTGCGCATCACGACACCAGATCCTACGGGCCGCCGGCCTTCGGTCCGTACTGCTTTTGCTGCTCGCCAATTCCCCCCCCGATTGAGAGTGCCGGCCACGGGGCTGCCTGTCACCGGCCAGTGGCAGAGTCGTATCCGTGCTCAAGCGGCTCCGGGCTAGGCAGGAGTGGCAATTCTTTGCCGTTCTGCCCAAGGCTGATCCGATGCTGGCCGCGGTCTGGTGGGCACTGCTGATCTTGAACGGTGCCATGCCCGCGGTCTTTGCGGTAGCCATCGGTGCGACGGTCGGCGCAGTCGAGGAGGCTCGCCCGGTCGCAGGTGCCTTAGCTCTGACCGGTGTGGTTTTCGTGCTCATGCTGATCGTGAATCCGATCCAGACCGCGGTCAGCATGAACCTCGGCAACAAGGTGTCCGCCTGGCTCAATGAGGCGCTCATTCGGGCCTGCGTGCAGCCACCGGGCATCGGGCATTTGGAGGATCCGGATCTTGCTGATGATCTGATCACGGCACGCGAGTTCGACCGCGGCATGACAGGTCCGCCGATGTACCTCAACG
>DATHIJ010000159.1:0-2878 GCA_035489975.1 Propionibacteriaceae bacterium
CGGCTCCAACCCGAAGGCGAAGCGGGTCGAGTTCCGCTGCCCTGATCCGTCCTCGAACCCTTATCTGGCGTTCGCTGCGATCCTGCTGGCAGGCGTTGACGGCATCCTGAACAAGACCGAGCCAGCGGCGCCGATCGACAAGGACCTCTACGAGCTACCGCCGGAGGAGCACGCTTCGGTGCAAGTGGTTCCGGACAGCTTGGATGGAGTGCTGGACAACCTGGAAACCGACCACGACTACCTGCTGGCTGGCGACGTGTTCACCCCCGACCTGATCGAGACCTGGATCGAGTTGAAGCGTGACGACATCGATGCCATGCGGCTGCGCCCGCACCCGCATGAGTTTGAGCTCTATTACGACGTATGATCCTGGTCGTACGCCCGCACCCGTGAAACATCGGTTCTAGGGGTTTGCTCGATTTGCTCAGCCATGATCGTTGCTTCCTCTCGACCAGACTGTCATGAGGTAGCACCACCCCTACGTCCCATGCCAGCCTCACGCGCCGCCCGCACGATCGCGCGCGACACAATGTCTAGGCGACGAGGCGGCTGCGGAGATCGGGCGGGAGCAACCGGGATGTCTTCATGAGCTGATCGGCCACGACCACGGTGACGGTTTCCGCGGCCAGCAGGCCAACGAGAACGAGGACCTGCGCGGCGCCAGCCTGGATCGGAGTTCCGCCGCCCAACAGCACTCCGACAAAGGCTCCGGGCAGCGTGACCAAACCCACGGTGCGCGTCTGGTCCAGTGCCGGCACCAGGGCTTCTGGCAGTCGACGCTCAATCACCTCGCCGATCGCCATCGGGCGGGGTAGACCGATGGAGAGCGCTGCCTCGTAGCTTCCGTGCTCTTCGCGGAGTGCAGCGAAGCACCGTCGACCGGCCAACGACTGCGCCGACATCGATCCGCCGATGATGATGCCGGCCATCGGCACCAGAGCCGCCCCGTTCCAGGGCACCGCGCCAGAGAGGAAGATCACCGCGAGAACGGGCAGAACGCCGCACCCGATCGCGACGGCGACCCACGGCCAGGCCCGCGGGGCCTCGATACGCCGCGAGGAGGTGAAGACTGCGACACCGAACATGAAAGCGGCAAACACCAAAGACCAGGCCAGCTGGCTGAGGACTGCGGTGATCACCAAAGAGACCGCCGCCAGTTGCACAACGGCGCGTGCGGCCGCGGTGGCGATGGAGCGTTCGACCTTCAACCGGCCCACCCACGAAGCGGCCATGGCCAGCATGACCAAGACCACCAGAGCGATAACAAGCGGCAATCCCGGCTGATGGGTCACAACTCAGTCTCCCAGCAGACGGCAGGACAGCCGAGATGATCAAGCTTCGGCGGCTGTCGCGCAGGGGAACCACCTGGTGCTATGGCGGCCCGGACGCCGCGCCAGTCACCACCGAGTCGGGCCACGGACGTCGCCGAGCGCGACCACCTAGTCCGCCACGCACCTTGCGCGCGCCGCCGAGCCATGTAGGAACAGTCGTCTCACTGAGCGTCATCCATAAGCTCGCGTACCTAGATATGACCCGATTGAGGCGAGCAACCCGTCGCTGGTCTCCTCAGACCAGTGGGCCACGCGGTCGGTGCGGCGTTTCCCCCTGCCAAAAGCCGAGGAAGCCCACGATTGACCGCTTCGATCCGGGCCGGAAAGGACGCTGCGAGGCGGCCACGCCGCCGATGCTAGCCTGGCCGCCAGCGAAACCCCCGACATTGTGCTGCTGCCGCCCTGACCTCCAGCGCCGTGCGCCTTGGAGCCCCGAAGAGGGTCAAGACGGCCTTTGGTCAGCTCGGTGTTTGTGTTGGCGCCTGGGTTGCTTCGTCGATTTTGGAGCGGCGTCGGAGCAGGGCGATGCCCATGGTCAGCATGAAAACGAAGAAGCCGATGAAGCCGATGTTGGAGATACTGGCGATCACCGAGGAGGCCGGGCTAAGCAGCCCCAACCATCCAGCGAGCGCCCCGACGAGCAGGCCAAGCCACCCGATCCATCGCGGCAACGCCCGCGTGGTAAGGATGGCGACTGCGTACAGCGGAACGACCACGCCGAAGTTGAGGAAGTTGCCGGCGGCGTTGGTCACAAGGGCGGTGGCAGCGAGGGTGTCGGCAGTGACCGCCAGCGTGGCCTGGCCTGCCGGGTCGGCGTCGATGTAGGCGGGTACTAGTTCGTAGCCCATCGCGATCGGGACCAGGTGCGACACGGTCACCAGCGTCAACCCGACGGCGCCGAGAATCGGCGCCAGAATCATCACCGGCCCAGCCGACCGAAGGGTGTCGTAGAAACCAACCAGGGCGACGATCCCCAGAAACCCCACCAGGATGATCAACCAGGCCCCAACGAAGAACAACCCGCCGGCCGCGTCCACGGCCGCGATCCACTCCCGGCCTGGCGGTCCGGTCTCCGGGATCAACACCCCCACACCGCTGGAACCCGTCGCCACGGCGCCAAGCACGAAGCAGACCACCGTGCCGAGCGCACATACGGCGCCGACCGTGGGGAGCCTCAGCGTCCTCATAGCCCTTACCCTGGCATCGCAGCACCCGGGATGCCACGTCTAGGGGCTCCCCCGTTTTGCTGGAGGCTGGTTTGTCGCCCACCATGGCCCAGAAGTGAGTGCGTTGATATTGCGGCGTGCTGGCATCGGTGCATTGGTGGTATCGATCAGCGCGGGGATGACGAGCAATCTGCTGTTCCTAGCGGCGTTTCAGTTTCGGCTCTATATGTTTCTGGAGCCGACGCTCATCCTCGGTTCCGGCGCCATCCCGGCCGAGCTGTTGCGTTGGGCGACAGTCCTGGACCTGTTTGGCTACTACCTCGCCACGGCAGTCCTCGCGTACGTGTGGTGGCGGCAGCTGCGGCCACCTCGCGTACGTGT
>DATHIJ010000160.1:0-6186 GCA_035489975.1 Propionibacteriaceae bacterium
GAATCCGGCATGGGAGCCGAGCCCTCCGGGACTGAAGTTGGCGATGTCGAACGGCTGCAACGGGTGTCGCGTAATGATCTTGTTGCGGATCCCAGTGCTGTCGCTCGTGCGGGCCGTGGTGTCGAGCGCGTCGAGCAGTGCCCCGATGGGAACCGCAGGAGGAATCTCGGCACCCGAACGGGGATCGCAACCGGCGAAGATCACAAGGAGCCGTTCTTGAGCCGACATGATCGCGTCCAACAGCAGCTGGCGGTCCTCACTGCGCACGTCGTGATCGCCGACGCACTCCTCGGCGCTGAGGATGTTGTCGCCGTCGGCAGGCTGCCTTCGAGGAAAAACGCCATCGTCGACTCCGAGCAGGCAGACCACCCGATGTGGCACGGATCGCATCGGGAGCATGGTGCAGACGGTCAAGGTGCCGGTGCGGAAGTTGGCCCTGCTGGCCCGTCCCCGGAGCGCGTCGCTGACCAGCGCCGACACCTCCGCCAGGCTCAGTGCGACATCGTCTGCGTGCTCGGCCGCCAGAGCTAGCTCACCCAACTCGTGGTGCGCGTGGCTCAACTGCCAGCTCATCGTCGGCGGAACGGCAGCCAGCAATTCGATCGCCTGCTTGAAGAGCTCGACCCACGCGGTGAGGGGTTGGTTCGCGCCGCACCGCTCGACCAGGAGGTTGACCCGTGCGACCAGCTCGGCAAGACGTCCCACAAGATCGACGTCACCGGCGTCAACATCGTCCATGGGCAGGGTGGTCCCGATGAAATGCTGGGCAGTCTCGTCCATCGTCACACCGAGCAGCAGCCGCTCCAGGCCGGCGGCCCAAGTGTTCTGCCGAAACTCGCCCATGTGGAACCGGCGGCGATGAGCCGCGTCGAATCCCCAGCGAACGCCCGAACGGGGAACCAGATCGTGTAGCCGATCTAGATCGTCCTGGCTGAAGCCGAACTTCCGAGCTACCGGAGGCGCGGCGCACAAGTCAAGCAAAGCGCTGGCCTCGACGCGTGAGTCGGCAAGCGCCACGAGCCGGCTCACGAGAGCGAGCAGCGGGTTCAGCTGCCGCAGTGACCGGTCGGCGAGTCGTACCCGGAGTCGATGTCCTGGATGCTCGGCTTGGGTCTCTGGCGTATCGAGTCCGAATGAGGCGGCGATCAGCGGAGCGAAGTGCTCGATGTCGGGGCACATCACGACGATGTCGCGCGGCTCGAGTGAGGCATCGTCAGCAAGCAGCCCGACGAGCACTTCTCGGAGCACCTCGACTTGACGATCGGGGCCGTGACAGGCGTGGAACTGCACGGTCTGGTCGTCTTCTGCGAGTAGCGGTCGCTCCTGCTCCGGACGGGGTGCTCGGTTGCTTGCTATGTCGAACTGCAACCAGCCCAGCAAGGATGTCGGCTGTGCCGGTTCACCCACTTCGTGATGCAGATCCGTGGCATCGGGGCTGACCGCGGAGAGAGCCAGCTGCAGCTCGCGTACGTCCCGGCCGAGATAAGCCAGGAGCCGATGTTCGACCAGGGCCTCCGTAGCATCGTCTGCTCGCCGCGACACTCGAGCTGGCCTGACTCCGTTGCGATGGGTGGCGCCTCTTACGCCCGCCCACAGGGCGGGGGAGGGGTGGGCCAGCCAGAGGTGGACGTCGCGATGCTCGGCGAGCGCGGAGAGTACGAGCAGGTGGTCAGGATTCAGCCTGGTGGCGCCGAAGACCGAAAGCCGTTCCGGGAGGTCGCTGGTCTCTGGCGCGAGTCGCAGCCTTTCCAAGGCGGCTGGCACGCGTTCGGCCGGGCTCGGCACACCAAGCTCAATGCGCAGCCGCCGCCAGAGTTCGGCTTGCCAGGCACGGTCGGCGGGAAGCGCCGATCCCCAGGTGTCGACGTCGTGGCCGTGGGACCAGCTGCCGATCATGGTCGGTCGGGCGGCGGCGTACCTGGCGAAGAGGCCTGCCAGATGCCGCGCGGTCGACCAGCGCCGTCCGGCACGGAGTGGATCCAGCTCGGTCGACCGTCGGTTGCCACCGAGGTAGTGCCACAGCAATGCCGCCCACGGCTCTCCACGGCAGGCGTCGATCACTCGAAGCAGCGGCCACACTGCGCGATGCGGTTGCCACGCATCAGCGTCCTCTTGGTCCGCGCTGCCGGCGAGGGCACGCGCCACAAGTCGCCGAGGTGACGGGAAGTCCACCCCGGCACATACGCCGTCGCTCCGACCAGGCGTGGTTCCGAGCCGCTGCGCCAACCCCTGGGATAGCCAGCGTTCCACACCAGGGGTGGGCACGCTGATGATCTCCGTGGCAAATGGATCAGGTAGCGGAGTACTCAGCAGATCCCCGAGAGCAGTGACCAGCCGGTCGGCCCGCTCAGCGCGATTGAGGTAGAGCGTCATGGTCGCCGATAACACTAAAGCGGCCGGCTGACAGTGGTGTGAGCTTTCGTCAGGCGACCTTCAATTCCGAGTTGTCAGAATCTCAGCACCACATATGGTGCTGAGATTCTGACAACTCGGAGAGGGTAGGGGAGTGGGCTTAGTAATCAGGCTCGCCGAGCCGGAGGACTGGGAGGCCGTCCGCGATATCCGGCTGCGCATGTTGCGTGAAGAGCCGGACGCGTACGCGTCGGAGTACCAGACCGAAGCGCGCTTCGAACCCGACCTGTGGAAACAGCGGCTCGCTACTGCATCCAGCTACTTGGCCATCAATGATGATCAAGCCCTGGTTGGCATCGCGACCGGTCTGGAGGCCGAGGACGGCGACACATACGTCGTCGGGATGTACGTCGCCCCCGAGGCACGCGGCGCTGGGTGTGCCCACCAGTTGCTCGACGCGATCGCTGACCTTGCGATCCGCCGTCACGGAGAGCGCCTGGTGCTGGAGGTGGCCGAGTCCAATATCCGCGCCACCGGTTCCTACCGCTCGTACGGATTCGTGGAGACCGGTCGCCGACGCACTTTGGACCGCGACGCAAGCATCACCGAGATCGAGTTCACATATTCGCTTACCAGGCGGCGGCCCACGCACAGCGCGAATCCTCAGCGGTTGCCAGCCGAGTAGGCCGAGATCGTCGGTGTGGGCACTTATGGTGTCCCTGTGCCTGGACCCTCGACGCCACCGCCGCGTACGCCCGACGCGCTGTTGGAGGATCTGGACCCAGAGCAGCGCCAGGTCGCGACTGCGCTCAGCGGGCCAGTGGCAGTCATAGCGGGAGCCGGCACTGGCAAGACCCGGGCAATCACCTACCGCATCGCTTATGGCGTCGCCTGCGGCGCATATAACCCCACGTCCGTACTTGCCGTGACCTTCACTACCCGCGCGGCCGGTGAGCTCCGCGGTCGGTTGCGACACTTGGGGGCACACGGCGTCCAGGCCCGAACGTTCCACTCGGCGGCGCTCAGGCAAGCTCAGTACTTCTGGCCCCAGATCTATGGCGGTGAGTTGCCGCAGGTGCTGGATAACCGAATGCCAACGGTTGCGGAGGCCGCCAGCAGACTGCGGGTCCGGGTCGACACGCCCGGGCTGCGGGACCTGGTATCTGAGATTTCGTGGGCCAAAGTAAGCAACGTCGGTGCCGAGGACTACCCCCGCCTGGCAGGACAGCACAATCGCAAACTCGCCTCCTACGACTCTGAGACTGTGGCCCGCATCTTCGCGGCGTACGAAAAGGCAAAACGCGACCGCAGCCGCATCGACTTCGAAGACATCCTGCTCTGTGCTGCGGCGCTGATGTCAGATCACCCGGAGATCGCGGAAACGATCCGCCGGACGTATCGCCATCTGGTGGTTGATGAATATCAAGATGTCAGCCCGCTCCAGGAGGCGCTGCTGAACCTGTGGCGTGGTGAGCGCGCTGAATTATGCGTGGTTGGTGATCCGGCGCAAACGATCCATTCCTTTGCCGGAGCCCAGGCCAGCTTCCTGACCGGGTTCGGTCAACGCTTCCCAGCGGCCACGGTGATCCGACTGGTACGCGACTACCGCTCCACCCCGCAGGTTGTCCGGTGCGCCAACGCGATCATGACGGCCACCGCCAGCGAGCCGGTGCGAGGCTTCCAGCCCGTCAACCTCCTGGCGCAGCAGCCTGCTGGACCGGAGGTGGAATTCGTCGAGTCGCAGGACGAGCCGGCGGAGGCTGCTGGGGTCGGTGACTGGGTCGCGCAGCAAGCCAAGGCCGGGGTGGACTTTCGAGACATGGCCGTGCTGTTCCGCATCAACGCGCAGGCACCTCCCATCGAGCAAGCGCTGGCCGACCGCAGAATTCCGTACTTGGTACGCGGAGGCGAGCGCTTCTACGAGCGGCCCGAGGTGCGCCAGGCATTGCTGATCCTACGGACCCAGGCGCGTAGTACGACCACAGACGGTGAGCGGGCGAGCGCGGTGGAGGAAATGAGATCGATATTCCTCACGTTGGGCTGGACCCAGCAGCCGCCCGAGGGCGGCGGAGCAGTGCGGGAACGTTGGGAGTCACTCGCCGCACTGCTGAGTGTGGCGGAGGATCTAGAGGCCGAAGCGAACGCGACTGTTGAGCTCGCGCCGCAGCCGGGGGATGATCAGCAGCCGCTCACTTTGCAGGCCATCTCGGCCGAGCTGGACCGTCGCGCCGAGTCGCAACATGTCCCAGCAGCGCAAGGTGTCACCATCTCCACGCTGCATTCGGCAAAGGGCCTGGAATGGGATGCGGTGGCGTTGCTCGGTGTTCACGAGGGGTCGTTGCCCTTTATCCTCGCCAGCTCACCAGAGCAGGTCAGAGAGGAACGACGCCTGCTCTACGTCGGAGTGACACGGGCCAGGCGACTGCTGCGGATTTCCTGGTCGAGAACCCGAAATGGGAATGGGCAGCCGCGTATGCCTTCTCACTTCCTCGAGCCGGTGCTGCCCGATTCGCTCCGGGCAGCGGCCAGCCAGCCGCGACCGCGGCGGCAAAGTCGGAAATCAGCGCTGTCGCTGCATTGCCGATCGTGTGGGAGATCACTTACCGAGGCTGCCGAACGCAAGATCGGTCGGCACCTGGACTGCCCGGCAACCTTCGACGATCAAACGATGGCGATGCTGCGGGAGTGGCGGCGGCAGGAGGCGGCCGAGCAGCAGCTCCCCGCGTACTGCGTCTTCACCGACGCGACGCTGATTGCTATCGCCGAGGCGCGACCCAGCAGTGTCAGGGACCTGATCAAGGTGCAGGGCCTTGGTCCCACGAAGGCAGACAGGTATGGAGAGCATCTGCTGGCGATCATCGCTACCGAGGCCGACCGTACGAGATCATCTTCATGATCTGACCAGGATGAGCAGAAAAGTGTTTGCATCGGCCTGCGATCCTCCCCTAGGGTTGACGAGGATCTTTCTGCTCGACCGAGCAGAAGGCCGCATCGCCCGACTTGGACGCACGAGAGGAGGGGTCGGTGCATATCTGGCGCACAGCGCAGCTGAGCATGTCTGAACTCCGTCTGTCTCTGCGTGCGCTCATGCCGGTCCCACCAGTCATGGAGCTCGCTTACGGCAGGCCACGTGCCAATCTGCGCAATCCGCGCCGCATGGGAGAGGTCTGCCTTCAGAGCGCAGCTCAGGCAGCCGATGTACAAGGCGGACGTATCGCCGGATTTGGCGCGTACGACGTCACCGATACCAAGTTCTCGATCCGTTTGGGGCCACTTTCCTGTAGTCCGCCGGTGTAACCCACACCGCCGCCTCCAGGGCCGTGACTCCCAGACATCCGGGACTCACGGCCTTCGTGTTTCCCGGCCAGATTTGAGGAGCCGCATGTCAGGGCGCCTCATGATCAGAAAAGTAGGCCGACATGTATGACACAGGAGGTGGCCCGATGGTCGTTGCCCGGGGCATCGCCGAGCTGCCTTGTCGATTAGTGGATCCGGATCTGTTCTTCGCTGAAGCACCAGCCGATGTCGAGGCGGCAAAGGCGCTGTGTTTGGAGTGCCCGGTTCGGGCGGCGTGTCTGGCGGGCGCGCTGAGTCGTCGCGAGCCGTGGGGCGTCTGGGGCGGCGAGTTGTTCATTGCGGGTGTTGTCGTGCCCCGCAAGCGACCGAGAGGCCGTCCCCGGAAGTATCCGGTCGCCGAACCGTTTGCTCCGGCGGCTAAGGACGAGGCTGCAGCATGACTGATGAGGGGATGCGCCGACGCAACAAAAATTACGGCGATTCTCCCGTACGGCGCAGTGGCGTGCCGATAACATCGGCCGTGCTTGAAAGCTGCTC
>DATHIJ010000161.1:0-4213 GCA_035489975.1 Propionibacteriaceae bacterium
CGCTCGCCAGTCAATGCCACCCGCTGAATTGCGAGCTCAGACTCGCGGCCCGGATAGGGCTGAACAAGGAGGGTCTCCGGGTCACGGGTGCCACGATCCTCGCCAAGCAGCGACGTTTCCGGCACGAGCACCGAAAACGAGGTATCGCCGGCGCTGCCGTCTCGCTTCAGGTAACGCCCGAACCATGCTTCAAGATCATCGATAAGGGCGTCGACTGAGAGCTCAGCGTCATGGCCGCCAGCGACCCATTTCATCCTCGCCGCTGTTTCGGCAGGCAGGCCTCGGAGATTCGCATCAGCCTGATCGAGTGTGAACAATGTGTCATCTTCGCCCTGAATGATGAGCGTCGGCGACTTGATCGCAGGCAAGATCTTCTCTAGACCCGACTCGTCTAAGAGCCTGCTCAACTCGTCATCCGCTGCACCGGTCTCAGCGGCGGTGAGATACCCCCGACACAGCTGGGGGTCGAATCGGCCGCAAAGCCCATCAGTGCCGGCGCCAGCCTGGTCACTCGATTGTGGTCGCCCGCTCGCGTTGGAGAACAACAACGACGCCCAACGCTGTTTGAACACGCCCTCGCGGTTAGCGGGACTCGCGTCGGCCGGCGACTCGGCCAGCCCGACAACCTGGTGTTGCGGGAACAGCGCCTGGCGAAGGCTGTGCCACGTGAACGCCGGCACTATGGCATCGACCCGAGGATCCAAACCAGCAGCCAGAAACGACACCGCTCCCCCATAGGAGGCGCCGGAGAAGCCGATGACAGGATCATCGCCGTCCTTGGCGACCTCTGGGCGACTGGCCGCCAGGTCAATGAGCTTCCGCGCATCCGCTCCCTCGTACGCGGGATGGTTCAGGTGGATTCGGCCGCCGGATCTTCCGAAGCCGCGGGCGGTGTAGATGATCACTGTGTAACCGGCCAACGCGAGGGTACGCGCCGTCGGCTCGCTGTCGATCTTGGTGCCGCCGAAGCCATGTGCCAGCACAATCGCTGGGCGCGGGGTCGCCGGGGCTGTGGTCAGGATCGTCGCATCCAGATCGACCGGCTCGCCGTCCGCCTCCGGCGTACCAGGCACCAGCAGCTCGGTCGCGATCACTTGGTCTGCCGCGTACGCGGGGAAAGTGACGCCACCCAAGAGCGCAATGATCAGCAGGAGGGCTGCTGCCCGAGCGCCGCGCATGGGCCTAGGTTAGGCGACCACGGCACCACGCAAGATCACGTGGCGCGGCGCAGTCAGCACGCCGAGTTCGAGACGGGGATCGGCGTCGAAAACCACAAGATCGGCTGGCACCCCGTCGCTCAGCCGGGACGGGTGGCCGAGCCAGGCGCGAGCGCGCCAGGAGCCCGCGCCCAGCGCGTACTCAGGAGAGCTGAACTGCCCTAACGCGGCAATCTCCTTGCCGACCAGGCCGTGCGGTAGAAAGCCGCCGGCGTCTGTACCGGCGTAGATCGGGACGCCAGCGTCCAGGGCTTTTGTGAACCGCTCGAGACGAGACGCATACAGAGCACGCATGTGCCGCGCGTATCCCGGGTATTTGTCTTCACCGGACTGCGCGTACATCTCGAAATTGTCGAGCTGGATCATGGTCGGGACTAGCGCGACTTGATGGTCGGCCATCAGGACGATCGTGGCGTCGTCGATCCCGGTTCCGTGCTCGATCCCATCGATCCCGGCCGCAACCAGCTCGCTGACCGCTTGCTCACCGAAGACGTGCGCGGTCACGCGGCAGCCCAGTTCGTGGGCCCGTGTGATTGCCGCTGCCGCAACATCTGGCGGCCATAGCGGCGTGAGATCGCCGATGTCTCTGTCGATCCAGTCCCCGACCAATTTCACCCAGCCATCGCCCCGGACAGCCTGCCGCTCCACCTCGGCGACCAGTTCATTCGGCTCGACTTCCTCGCCGTAGTTCCGGAGGTAGCGCTTGGGCCGGGCAATGTGCCGTCCAGCCCGGATGATTTTTGGGAGATCGGTGCGGTGGTCCATCCATCGTGTGTCGGCCGGGCTGCCCGCGTCGCGCAGCAGCAAGGCTCCAGCGGTGCGCTCGGCGACTGCATGCTGCTCGGCTCGGTCATCGGGGACGGCGCCATGCCTCTCCAACCCGACGTGGCAGTGCGCATCAACCAGGCCCGGCATGAGCCAGACCCCGGTGGCCAGAGTCTCCGCGTCGGCTACTGGCTCAGTACGGATTACACCATCGACCACCCAGAGGTCGCGATACTCGCCCTCCGGGAGCACCACACCGGCTAGGTGCAGGCGTTGGGCCACGGTGGGCTTACTTGCCGAAGCGGCTGCGCAGCTCGGGTGGCAGCTGGAAGTCGGCCATGGCTTTCTCCAGGGCAGCCTGGTCGAACTCGCCACCACCAAACGCGGCCGCCGGATCAACCGCGGCAGCTGGCTGCTGGGCCGCGTTGCGCTTGGCCGGGTTGCCAGAGACCCCCCGACCACCCTTCTTCTTCTGCGATCGGGTCGGCTGCCGTCGCGGCCCAGTCAAGCCACCAATGCCCGGCACCCCGGGCATCGAGCCCGTTGCCAGCGAGCTCATCATCTTGCGGGCCTCGAAGAAGCGATTGATGAGGGTGTTGACCTCGGAGACCTCCACCCCGGCTCCCCTGGCGATCCGGGCGCGTCGGGAGCCGTCGATGATCTTGGGGTTCTCGCGCTCGGTCG
Source organism: Propionibacteriaceae bacterium (assembly GCA_035489975.1). Lineage (GTDB taxonomy): Bacteria > Actinomycetota > Actinomycetes > Propionibacteriales > Propionibacteriaceae > Microlunatus. The sequence goes on from DATHIJ010000161.1 coordinate 2,667, forward strand.
GCGTCATCGAATGGATGATCGCCTCGATGTGATCGACGTCCCGCTCGTCGATGCCGGCGATCCTGTCCTTGAGGTCGCCCATCCCCGGCAACATCCCGAAGACCTTCGAGAGCGGGCCCATCTTGCGTACCATCTGCATCTGCTGGAGGAAGTCCGCCAACCCGAACTCTCCCCCACGGCCGGCGAGCTTGGCGGCCGCCTTCGCGGACTGCTCGGCGTCGAAGGTCTTCTCTGCTTGCTCGATCAGCGTGAGCATGTCGCCCATGCCCAGGATCCGGCTGGCCATCCGGTCGGGATGGAACACGTCGAAGTCCGTCAGGGCCTCGCCGTTCGAGGCGAACATGATCGGGCTGCCAGTGACACGCGCGATGGAAAGGGCAGCGCCACCGCGGGCGTCGCCGTCCAGCTTGGTGAGCACGACCCCGTCGAAACCCACGCCCTCGGCGAACGCGTTCGCTGTATTGACCGCGTCCTGGCCGATCATGGCGTCGACCACGAAGAGCACCTCGTCCGGATGGACGGCATCGCGGATATCGGCAGCCTGCTGCATCATTTCGGTGTCGATCCCCAGCCGGCCGGCGGTGTCGACGATGACCACGTCATAGAGGCGACGCTCCGCCTCGCTGATCGATGATCGAGCAACCGCAACCGGGTCACCGCTCGGTTGATCGATGTCGCGCCGCGACGAGGCGTTGCCGGGCTCTGGCGCGTAGACGTGAACGCCGGCCCGCTGGCCAACCACTTGCAACTGATTGACCGCATTGGGCCGTTGCAAATCGGCCGCGACAAGCAGTGGAGAGTGCCCCTGCTCCTTCAGCCACAATCCGAGCTTGGCCGCCAGTGTGGTCTTACCCGAACCCTGTAGACCGGCGAGCATGATCACGGTCGGTGGCCGTTTGGCGAAACGCAACAGCCTGGTTTCCCCGCCGAGAATGGTGATCAGCTCATCATTGACGATCTTGATGACCTGCTGGGCCGGATTCAGCGCCCCGGAGACCTCGGCGCCGCGGGCCCGCTCCTTGATCGCGGCGATGAAGTCCTTCACCACCGACAGATTGACGTCGGCTTCGAGCAACGCGACCCGGATTTCGCGAGCCGTTGCGTCGATGTCGGCTTCGGACAGTCGGCCTTTGCCGCGGAGATTCTTGAACGTCGCCGCGAGACGGTCTTGCAAGGTGTCGAACACGAGCGTCCTTAACGTCGGGGTCTGGACTGACTCAGCCTACTCAACCCACGGCGGTGTCTCAGGCGGCGAAAGGCTGCTGCCTACGCTATGCAGGTGTCAGAGGAGTTTCGGCTGCGTCAGGTGCCGTACGTGCACCCCGACGTTGCGTCGCTGGAGGCGGCAACCCAGCAGTTCTATATCCAGATTTACGGAGGGCCTGATGACACTCCGCACACAACAACGGACTTCAGCCCTCCTCATGGGGCGTTCTTCGTCGGCTACCTGAATGGGGACGCCGTGGCTATGGGAGGCTGGCGCTTTCGAACTCCTGGAGTGCCTCGCGTGGCGCGGCGGCCAGCCGAGATCAGGCGCATGTTCGTAC
>DATHIJ010000162.1:0-5741 GCA_035489975.1 Propionibacteriaceae bacterium
CCCACGTTGCTGCTGCTTCACACAGGTTGCAACATGTACAAGGTGCAAGGAATCTGGGTTAACCCAGGTTTCTGACAAATGGACACGCTCGAAGGCTCGAATGAGGAGTACGCCATGGCCGACTATCAGGCCACCCCACCACCAGCAGCCGATCCCGGCAATACCATCGGGATCGTCGGCCTCATCTTGGCCATCATTCCCTGCACGTCCACGATCGGGCTGGTCTTGAGCATCGTGGGGTACATCATTTCGCGTCGCGCCGGTTTCCAGAACAACAAAGCACTCGCAGGCATCATCATCGGAGCCGCGTGGCTGGTGATTGGACTCATTCTCCAGATAACCATGGGACTCCTCAGCGGCTTCGCCCAGATGAACTGACCTGACGCCAAGTCACGGCACGTACGCTGCTGGGCATGACCACGGAATCCCTGCCGGCACGTCGTGGGCGCATTCGTTTTCCAGACATCAGCTCGCGCGCGTACGAGCATCCGGCTGACCGCGGTGCTCTGGTGGCGCTGCGCGCCATTCCCGGCTTCGACTCGGTCCTGAAGGTAATCTCCTCAGCCGTCGGCGAACGCAGTGTGCGCTGGCTCTACCTCGCTACCGCAATCCGCGTCTCGCCGCGGCAATATCCGCACATCCACCAGATGGTCAACGAGTGTGCGACGACGCTGGACCTGCAGCCTGTCCCGGAGCTCTACATCGAGCAAAATCCCGCTGCAGCCGCGATGGCGATCGGTCTGGACAAGCCGATCATCGTCGTGACGACCGGAATGATCGAGCTGACCGACGACGAGGGACTGCGGTTCATCATTGGCCATGAGGTCGGGCACGTCTTGTCCGGGCACGCCGTCTACCGCACGATGCTGCTGCAGTTGATCAATATCGCAGCCGCCATCCAGTGGCTGCCGATCGGCGCCTGGGGCATCCGGGCGATCATCCTCGGCCTGAACGAGTGGTTCCGCAAGTCCGAACTGTCCTGTGATCGAGCCGGGCTGCTGTGCTCACAGGATCCGAGCGCAGCGCTGCGGGTGCACGCCGGTCTGGCCGGCGCTCGGAACCCAGACGATCTGGACATTGCCGCCTTCCTCGATCAGGCGGAGGAGTACGAGAGCCGAGGCGACGTACGCGACAGCGTGCTGAAGCTGTTGCAGATCAGTGGACAGACTCATCCGCTCGCCGCACTGCGAGCCGCCGAACTGCAAAAGTGGGCCGCCGGACCTGGTTACGCCGAAATCCTGGCCGGCAACTACCCGCGGCGCTCAGAGGACCAAGACGCTCCCATGACCGAGGAGGTCAAGGCCGCCGCTGACTCGTACAAAAAGAACTTCACCACCTCCGGCGACCCGTTGTACAAGCTGGTGGGCAAGATCGGTTCTGTCGCCGGCTCCGCCGGGGGATCCGCGGCGAACCGCATCCGCGACATGTGGCGCAGCGGTCAGGGCGGAGGGTCGAACTCGTGACCCTTCAGGTAGGTGGGCACGGGGACCAGGTCGATCCGATCGCCGAGGCAGCTGCGCGGGGAGCGACACTGGCGCAGTTCTTTCTGGGCGACCCGCAGGCGTGGAAAGGCCCGGAGATCGTCTACGCCGGCGGCGCCGCGGGCCTCAAGGCGGCAGCCCAGAAGGCCAGCATCACGCTCTATGTTCACTCGCCGTACGTGTTGAACGTGGCAACCACCAATAACCGGATTCGGATCCCGAGCCGCAAGTTCTTGCAGCAGTACCTGGACGCCGCCGCCGAGGTCGGCGCGGCCGGCGTCATCGTGCACGGTGGCCACGTGCTGAAGAACGATGATCCGGCGATCGGCTTCGACAACTGGCGCAAGTGCATCGACGGGTTGGAGATGCGTGTCCCGCTGCTGATCGAGAACACCGCGGGCGGTGACAATGCAATGGCACGCCGTCTAGAACGGATCGCACGACTCTGGGATGCAATCGGCCAGGCCAAAGGCGGCGACACGGTCGGCTTCTGCCTCGACACCTGCCACGCCCACGCCGGCGGGGAGGAACTGGTGGGTCTGGTCGATCGGGTCATGTCGATCACCGGACGCATCGATCTGGTACACGCCAACGATTCGCGCGACCCGTTCGACTCTGGCGCTGACCGGCATGCCAACTTCGGCGACGGAGAGGTCGGCACAGAGGCGCTAGCGGAAGTCGTCCGTACGGCGTCGGTCCCGGTCGTTGTGGAGACACCGGGTGGCCGAGAAGGTCAGGGCGCCGACATCGCATGGCTCAAGGAGAACGTCTAGATCCGATCTGTCAGCGTCGGAGGTTCGTCAGATGGTGCTGCGGGCCACCTGCCTGACGCCAACCCAGAGACCGGCAGCGCAGGTGAGTATCGCTACGAGCACGGCCCATCCGATCGCCGGATCGTTGAAGGTGCCAGAAAACAAAGCCCGCTCGGCGTCCACGATGTAGGTCAGTGGGTTGAACTGGCCGAGCACCTGGATCCAGCGCGGCCCAGCCTCCAGCGGCAGCATCATCCCGGACAAGATCAACAACGGGAACAGCAACGACTGTTGCACCGCCCAGAACATCCATTCCCTCTTGCGGCATGCAATCGCCAGTGCGTTAGAGAACGCGCCTAGACCGACGCCAAAAACACCGAGCAGGAGCAGCCCAGCCAGCACGTGCAAGGGATAGAGCTCGAAGCCGAACGGCACTGCCACCAAAGTCACCAACGCAGCCTGCACAACCAGCGGCGCCAGCTCCTTCAATGCCTTGCCGATCAAGAGCGCGGAGCGGTGCAGCGGACTCGCGAGCACCCGCTCGTAGGAACCCGTCATGATCTCGAACAGCAGGTTAGCGCCGGTCGTGCTCGTCCCGAACAGGCAGATCATCACGATCACCCCCGGCAGAAACCACTGCAGTGGCGACTCACCGTTAAGCGCGGCCGGATCCACCGAGCCGGCCAGCAGCGGGCCAAAGAGGCCCAAGAAAACCAATGGCTGCACAAGGGAAAAGATCACCGAGAACGGATCCCGCAGCACCAGCGACATCTCCCGCTGAAACACAGCTCGAGTGTCGAAAACCAGCGTGCTCATTTGGCCACCTCCTCGACGTCCTCGCGCAGACTTCGACCAGTCAGGCTCAGGAAGACGTCGTCGAGCGTCGGAACCCGTACGTCGGCGGCCCGTACCTCAACACCGGCATGATCAAGTTCGCGCAGCAGCCAGGGCAGCGTACGCGCGCCCTGATCAAAGCGTCCGGCGATTGTCACCTCGCGCGAGCCGTTTGAGGTGGTCAGCTCGCTGCCCCGCGCAGAAACCACCGCTGACGCGGCCGCGAGATCTGCACCGTCGACGGTCACCACGATCCGATCACCAGCCAACGTCGCCTTGAGATTGGCAGCAGTGTCGTTGGCGATGATCTCGCCGTGGTCGATGACCAGCACCCGCTCGGCGTGGGAGTCGGCCTCCTCGAGGTAGTGCGTAGTGAGCACGATCGTGGTCTCCTGTCGCTCGCGCAGTCCGTTGATGTGTTCCCACAAGTTGGCGCGATTGTGCGGGTCCATCCCAGTTGATGGCTCGTCGAGGAACAGCAGCCCAGGGCTGTGCATCAGCCCGATCGCGATATCGAGTCTCCGGCGCTGACCGCCGGAGAGGGTGCTGACCTTGCGCTTCTCGAGTGAGGTCAGGTCGAGCGTCTTGGTCAGCTCCTGAGCCCGAGCAAGCGAGTCGGAGCTGTTCATGCCGTAGAACCGACCCTGCATGACCAGCTCGTCCATGACCCGGAAGCTGTGACCCGCAGCATCACCCTGCCCGATATAGCCGATTCGTGAGCGCACCACAGCCGGCTCCTTGGTGATGCTTGCTCCCGCCACCCAGGCGGTGCCCGAGGTTGGCGGCAGCAGGGTGGTCAGCATCCGCAATGTTGTGGACTTCCCTGCTCCGTTGGGCCCGAGGAAGGCCACCAGCTCCCCGGCGGCAACGTCGATGTCGACCCCTTTGACCGCTTCGACGGTTTCCTTTTTGCTGACGAAGTGCCTAGTCAGCCGTTCCGTGTGGATCATCCATACCCCTTCTCGGGAATTCTTGGGAACTCCGTACGCCGTACTGGATTAGAATAGCATACACTGTACGGAGATAAGACAAGCAGGTTGCACTGACAGTTTCTGCAAGCTAGAGGATGCGAGCGTGACCGAGTCAGCGGAGCAGCAAGAGACACGCATAATCGACGGCCACGAGGCCGCCGACGACCATGGCGCCGACGCGCAGCCAGGTACACCCGAGGGCCGTCGCGTCATCGAATTGCTGTGGGCGCCTCCGCAGCAACCGTCGGTACGCGGGCCCAAGCCTCGCATCAGCCTCGCCGATGTCGTCGCTGCTGGAGTCGCGATCGCGGACGCGGAGGGCCTACCAGCTCTCTCGATGCGAAAGGTGGCGAGCCGCCTCGGGGTGGGGCCAATGTCGCTTTACACCTACGTGCCCGGCCGTTCTGAGCTGGTCGAGCTCATGATCGATCATGTCTACGGCGAGCACGCCCTCCCGGAGCCCGAGCTGCCCTGGCAGCAACGGGTGGACGTGTGGGCACGAGAGACCTGGCGGATCTATGACGCGCACCCGTGGCTGCTGGACTACAACATGGCCCGGCTTCCCATCGGCCCGAATGTCCTGGACGTCTCCGAGGCGCTCTATGCCGCGCTGTTTACAGCCGGATTCGCCGGAGCCGAAAACGTCGCGATTTCCAATCTCATCCAGTGGCAGCTGCTGGGCGCGGCACGTTCCATGATCGGTGACGCCGACGAGGCGCGGCACACCGGTGTCTCTGCTGAGGCTTATTGGGACGCACGGGCCAGTTTCTGGGACACCTACTTTGATTGGCATCGCTACCCAACCATGTCCGCGATCTGGGAGGCGGGCGGATTCGACGATCCTGCTGGCTGGGATTTCGAGCGCATGCTGGACCGGCTGCTCACCGGCATTGAACGGTTGGCCGCCGTCAGCTCGGAGCATGAAACTCCAACGACTCCGACCGCTCGCCCCGTCCGATAATGCAGCGAAAGAAGTACTCGTTCGGCTGCTGCGGACCCAAATACCGGATCTCCCAGTCATAGCGGCGATCTCTGGCGCCCAACATCGAGTTCGCAATCTCGTTGGTGCAGACGCGCCGGATGTGCGCATCGGATTCCAACTGGGATTGTCGACGGACATCGTATGTAAGGCGACCGGCAATAAACGTCTGGTACACGTGCACCTGGTCGCAGTCATAAGGGGTCCCCAGGTCGGGAACATCGGAGAAGCCCTGAACACCCGCCCAGCATTCCGCTCGAGCAGCGCAGTAGGTGTCCTGGCCGAGCTGCTCGGAGCAGTCGATGAATCCGGGCGGCATGACCACCGGCGTTATGGTCGGGCTGGCGGCTGCGCTCGTGATCACAGCTGGCGTCGGTTCAGCAGCCGGTGTACGCGTGGCAAGGTTCACCACAGCAATCACCGATGCCACCGCAATCACAAGCGCGGCGATCGCCACGGTCGCCAGCCCGCGACGTTCCCACCTCGCGGGCCGCTTTGGAGGCGGCTCCGGCTTTGCCGCCCTTGCTACGACCGGTTCCTCAGTGGCAGGAGCCGGCGAAGATGGTTCCTGCGTCACCTCCAGCGGCCGCGGCGCGAGCTTGGTCGAGAGATTGAGGGCCGTGAGCTGATCTCGAAGTTGCGCGGCCGTCGGGCGATCTTCGGGATTCTCGAGCATGGCGTGCAGCAGCACATCCATGAAGGCCTTGTCGACACCGGGAATGCG
>DATHIJ010000163.1:0-2077 GCA_035489975.1 Propionibacteriaceae bacterium
GCGGCCTCGGTTTTGTCCTTGGGGTGGCCAGGGGAAATCCAGCCGTAGTTGTACCGATCCTTGAGAAGGCGGAGGCGATGTTCGAAGAGCTCGGCGATCGATGGGAGATGACGGAAACACTCGTTGTGCTTGCCAACGCGACCCGCTTCTCCGGTGACAAGGAGCGCGCCCGGGACTACTACGTGCGGGCATTCGACCTGATGGTGGATGCCGGTAACCGGCCACTGACGACGGGGATCCTGTTCCTGCTGGCCGGGCTGGAGAGTGAGCTCGGCCACCATGAGCGCGCGACCAGGCTCCATGGCGCTGGCGAGGCGGCGCGGGAAGTTACCGGAGCCGTGACTACGCCCGTCGGTGCTCGCCTCATGGGCGACCCCGTGGGGATGGCCCGGCAGGCGATCGGCGACCAGGCGGTGGATCTGGCCCTGGCCGACGGCAGGGCGATGGATCGCGATGCCGTGATCGCGTACGCCCACGAAAGCGTGGCCGACTAGCCCTCGTCGATCCAGGCGCTGTCACCTTTTCCGTGGTTTTGCTCCCTTAGCACCAGAATGATGACTGTGGCGGCAACGGCCAATGGCATTCAGCAGATCGAGGTGCTGTACCGCCAGGATGGCGATCGCCTCTGGCGCGCGCTTCTCGCCTACGCCGGCGATCCCGAGGTTGCCAGCGACTCCGTCGCGGAGGCCTTCGCTCAGGCCATCCGCCGAGGCGAGGCCGTCGACGACCCGCAGGCCTGGGTGTGGCGAGCCGGATTTCGGATTGCGGCCGGAGAGCTCAAGAAGCGCGGATCGACGACCTCGATCATTCCCGATGCCGGCTATCTCGACCACGAAGTCGACACCGAGCTGATCGACGGGCTCGCCCAGCTACCGCCTGGGCAGCGCGCCGCGGTCGTGCTCTTCTACTACGCCGATGCCTCCGTGCGTGAGATCGCCCGTCGTACCGGCTCCTCGCAACTCGCTGTCCGCGCAAACCTGAGCCGTGGTCGCAAGCGGCTCAAGCAGATCCTGGGTGACCGTGATGAGTGACCTCCGCGATCGATTCCGAAGCCTCGATCGGGTGCGTGCCCCGGACCTGTGGTCCGAAGTGTCTGTGCGAGCAGCCGAGGCCGCCCGCGGACCGTCGCCGTGGTCCATGAACCGGACACTGCGCCTCGGCCTGGTGCTCCTCGCGTTGGCCCTGATCATGTCGATCGGGATCGCCCTGGCGGCTGGGCTGCTCCGCGATGACCGCACCGAGCCGGAGGCCTTCCCGTTGGCCGGATCCATCGCACGTTGCGAACCGGTTTTGCCCGACGGCGTCGTCCTCTTGGTGCGCGGCTTCGGCGCGGGAGAAGACTGGCCCGATGCGAGCGAGTTGACCGTCTACGACGATGGCCTGGCGGTCATCGGCCCATCGGCCGAATGGGGCGGCTCCGCAAACACGCGCGAAGCGTCGTGGTCACAGCGACACCTGAACGCCGCTGGCGTTGCCCAACTGACCGATGCCGTAACCGGTTCGTTGCCGACCTGCCAGAGCTTCGAGTTCAACGGAAACCTGACCATCCTGGCCCGGGCGGCAGACGAGGTCGTCTCAATTCACCTTGGTCAGGGCACCCTTGAGACGCGGGTGACCTCTCCAGCGCAGGCTGCGGTGGTCGGTGATCTCGCCGAGCGAATCGAGGACCCGGACCTTGGCCTGGCCGCAAGCGCATGGGCCGATGCAGAGTGGCATGCGTATGTCCCGGAGAGGTGGAGATTCTCGCTGCAGCTCTCGGGACCAACCGACAGAGGCTACCCGTCGGCGGAGGGCATCGTGCTGCCGGATGGCTCGACCCTGCGCACGTTCGGGTCCGACGGTACCGGCACTACGTACCCCTCCGGGAGCAGGTGCGTGGGGAGCACCGCCGAGGAAGCTGCGGCAATTGCAGCGATCCTGACCGATGCGGGTAGTGCAGATGAGACCTCCTTTTCCAGCTGGGGGTTCATCGACGACGAAGGCACGGTCTGGGTCACGGTCGTTGGACTGCTTCCCCACGAGCCCGACTGCCTGACCGATGAATTCGGGGAGGCTTCGCCGACACCCGAGCCGGTGG
>DATHIJ010000164.1:0-14636 GCA_035489975.1 Propionibacteriaceae bacterium
CAGTGGACGATGGGTTGCTCGCCGAGGCCACTTTCGAGATGTTGATGGGCAATGACGTTGCCCCGCGCAAGGAGTTCATCATCGACGGGGCGTACGCACTCGACGCGGCGACCATCGACGCGTAGTTTGGGCACCCGCCCATCCGTTATCCGATTGTGACACTAGTCCCAGCGTTCCAGCAGGCCGGTGTCCACGTCGTAATAGAACCCGCCCACGACTGCTCGGTCGCCGATCAGCGGGTGATTTCGAAGCTTCTCAACGTCGCGATGCAGGGTACGCCGCTGGTCGGCCGAGGCGCCGAACCGCACCCAGGAGGCGTCGGCACCGCTGGCATTGCGAATGCGTTCGATGATCACGTCGTCGTCGGCCGCAGCCATGGCACATCGGCTGTGGGGGATCACCATGATCCTGGTGACCTGAAGCAGGTGGACACCTGCGATGCACCCGGCCAGCGCCGAGGTGGTCACGCGACCGCCGGGGGTACGGATGATCTTGGCATCGCCGAAGGTCAGCCCGACCATTTCGAGGGGGACGATGCGAGAGTCCATGCAGGTGATCATGAGGACTCCTGCGTGTGCCACCCCATCGAAGCCATGCTGATCAAAGTGCGCAGCGAACTTCTTGTTGTTGGCGAGTAAGTCGTCGAATGGATCGGAGGTGTCCTCACGATGATGGTCCGGTCGATGATCTGCTGCCTGGTCCATGGTGTCTGGGCCCTCCAGTGAGGGGCTCTTAGCCAGCGGCCGAACCGATGGCCGCGATGGGCTGACTGCCGGGGGTTCCTGACCCGTCGCGCCGGGCGTCGGTGGCCGGCAACGGAACGGGACTGCCGCTGGCGGCGGCGGCGATGGCGGGTGCCGCCCCTGCCCAGGCGAGCAGCAGAGAATCCTCGCCCTTGAGGAACCGATGGCAGCGTACCCCGGCCGTTGCCCGACCCTTGGCCGGATAGTGTCGGAAGGCTGTGACCTTCACCGAGCCGGCATCGGTTCCGGGCAGAGCTCGGGACGAACCAGACACCGTGGCGACCACCGCATCGGTCGCGCTGAGCGCGCCGAAGTAGATGACACGCGCGCCGATGCCGAGTTTGATGCCGGAAATGCCGCCCCCTGAGCGACCCTGCGGTCGCACCGTACCGGCGGGAAAGTGCAGCAATTGGGCGTCGTTGGTGATGAAGACCAGCTCGGCATCGCTGCTGGTGAGCTCAACTGCACCGACCACCCGGTCCCCAGGCTCGAGGCGGATCACGTCCCATGAGTCTTTGCCGAGCATCTCCGGATTGACTCGCTTCACGACCCCCTGCGCCGTGCCGAGTGCCAGGCCGAGCGAATCCTCGGTCAACGTTGTGAGGCAGAGCACCTTCTCATCCGAACCAAGAGTGACCAGCTCGGTCACGTGAGTACCACCCTGGAGGTTGGGCGCGTGAGCGGTGCTGGGAACCGTCGGAACGTCGAGCGCGGAAATCTTGATCAGCCGCCCAGCGCTTGTGAGAAGTCCGCAGTCCCCGCGGGCCGTCGAAATGATCTTGGACACGATGAGGTCGTGGTTGGCCCGCGTACCCACTGGCGGTAGTGGTTGGGCGTGATTGGTGCGGGCGAGCAGGCCGGCGGAGGACAGCAGTAGCCAGCATGGATCGTCGGCAACTTCCAGTGGAGCAGTCGTCGCTGTCGCCGCGACGCCGCTTGCCGCCAGCAAGATCGTCCGGCGTGGGGTCCCGTGCTGCTGGGCTATCTCGGCAAGCTGGTTGCCGACCAGCGTCCTGAGCTGCTCAGGATTGTCCAGGATCTCAGTGAGCTCGGCGATCGTCGCTTGCAGCTTGTCCCGTTCCGTCTCGAGCTCGATCCGGCTGAATCGAGTCAGCCTGCGGAGCGGCATTTCGAGAATGTAGTTGGTCTGTACCTCGGAAAGCTCGAACACCTCCATCAACCGCGAACGCGCATTCGCGGTGTCGTCAGAAGTGCGGATGATTGCGATGACGTCGTCGATGTCCAGGATCGCGATCAGCATGCCTTCGACGAGGTGAAGGCGCTCTCGAGCCTTGGCGCGTGCGAACTCGGTGCGGCGTCGAGTCACCTCGTAGCGATGGTCCAGGTACACGGTGAGCATGTCGCGTAGCGTCAGAGTGCGCGGCTGGCCGTCAACCAACGCAACGGCATTGATCGCGTAATTGTCCTCGATCTTGGTCAGCTTGTAGAGCTGTTCCAGGAGGGCGTCAGGATTGAAGCCGCTCTTGATCTCGATCACCAGCCGAGTTCCATTAGCTCGATCCGATAGATCTTTGACGTCGGCAATCCCTTGCAGCTTGCGGGCGTTGACAAGGCTCTTGACCTGCTCGATGACCCGCTCTGGACCGATCAGGTAGGGCAGCTCAGTGATCACGATGCCCTTGCGACGCGGGTGCACCTGCTCGACGCGAGCCGTGGCGCGCATCCGAAACGAGCCTTTTCCAATGTGGTAGGCGTCGCGCACACCGTTCAGCCCGATGATCTTGCCGCCACTCGGCAGGTCGGGCCCAGGAATGAAGCGCATCAGCTCGTCGATGTCGGCATCCGGGTGCTTGATCAAATGGCGCAGTGCCTGGACGACCTCCACCAAGTTGTGCGGTGGGCAGTTGGTGGCCATTCCGACCGCGATCCCTGTCGCCCCGTTGACCAGCAGGTTGGGGAACGCAGCGGGAAGTACGGTCGGTTCAACATCCTTGCCGTCGTAATTCGGCTTGAAGTCCACAGTGTCTTCGTCAAGACCGTCGGTCATGGCCACGGCCGCTAGTGCCATGCGGCACTCTGTGTACCGCATCGCGGCTGGACCGTCGTCCAGCGATCCGAAGTTGCCGTGACCGTCAACGAGGGGAAGACGCATGCTCCACGGCTGCGCGGTTCTGACGAGCGCATCGTAGATGGCACCGTCGCCATGCGGGTGGTATAGACCCATGACCTGGCCGACCACCCGTGCGCACTTGACATGCGAACGGTCCGGCCGTACGCCCATCTCGTCCATTGAGTACAAGATCCGGCGCTGCACGGGCTTGAGTCCGTCCCGGGCGTCAGGAAGTGCCCGGGAGTAGATCACCGAGTACGCGTACTCCAAGAAGCTGGTCTGCATCTCGGAGGAGACATCAATGTCGACGATTCGCTCGGTGAAGTCATCCTCCGGTGGTGCTGGTGTTCTCGCCATCGCGGTGCCTCCGTCCTGCTGTGCTGCGATTCAGTCTTTCACCGGCAGCCCCGTGCAGTCTGGATCCTGGCGCAGGACACTAGAGGAAGGGCTTGAGGTCATCCAGCAATGAATCGCCGGCAGCTATTTCGCGGGCGTAGAGAACTCCGTAGCTGAACCCGTTCTGACCTGATCGGATCCCGCGGCGCGCGCCGATTTCTCGAAGAAAGCCAGCGCTCACAATGCCATCCTGATGATTCCCGAGCAGATCTTGCAGGTCCTTGCGCTCCGAAATGATCTTGTCTGCCTTGCTGCCCCAGAGGGGCTGGGCAGCCTCCACCGCATACCGATACCGCTTCGTCGCCCTGCGCGCGCGATGGAACAGCTCATCTGAGGGCTCTCCAGCGCGACGCGCCGCGACCGCCATAGTCAGCCGTTTGCCAGCCTTCTTCTTAGCCTTCTTGATCATCGGGTTGATCGCGTTAGGCGAGGCATCGGTGGCCGAGGTGAATGGCGCATCACTGCGCCAGCGATGCATCAGACCGATCAGCTTGCGGAAACGCACAGAGTCCAGCGCCTCGACCACCGCGTCGGCTGCCTGCTTCCGCCGCACGGCCAGCTCGGTCTCAATGGCCGACGCAACCGGGCCAAGGATCAGTTCAGCTGGCAGCCCGGCCAGCAGTGCGGCTTGCCGCTGGGCCAGGATGTCCAGATCCCTTAGGCTGCCGAGCAGGCCTGCCCACCACACCAGCTCCTCTTCCAGATGCACGGCCTCGGAAGCGTCGAAGAAGTCCGGGAACACCCGTATGGTGCTGCGCAGCCGGCGCGCCGCCACCCGCGTCGTGTGGACGACGTTCGCACCGGCCCGCAGCTCGGCCTCGGAGTTGATGATCACTGTGCACTGCTCTGCGATGTAGTCGCCGACGAGGGCGCGAACGCTGCCAAACGTATTGTTCATACCGGCTTGGTCCAGGCGACCGGCACGCGCAGGGAGCAGCAAGCCCAGTGGGCCGGATTGAAGGGCATGCCGTGACCTTACGCCGCGCTGGCAACCTCTGCCGCCTTAACAGCAGAATGTCGGCAGACCGTGGGTAGCGATACATCCAGCTGGCTACGCGGCACTAATGGACGCGGCCCATCCGGACGTCAGGAGCCCCCAACCGGGCGGCGTCCGCCGAAAGATCATCTGGTTGAGCCTGTGACTCACGTTCTGCGGCCACCCGCTTCTGGTAGTGCTCCACCTCACGATCAACATCGGCCGGTTCCCAACCCAGGATGGGAGCAACGAGGCGAGCGACTTCCGGCGCTGCGGCGATACCGCGGTCCCAGGTCTCGATCGAGATACGGGTACGCCGGGCCAAGATATCGTCGAGGTGTAGCGCGCCCTCGTGTGAGGCAGCGTAAACGGCTTCGATCTTGAGGTACTCCGGGGCACCGTCTAGGGGATGGGCAAGCGCCGGCGAGTATTTGATCATGTCCAACAACTCGGGCAGCAAGGAGCCATAGCGATTGAGCAAGTGCTCAACCTGCACGTCACGAAGACCGGTTTCGGCGACCAGCAAGGGCCGCGCATTCCACAGCGCGGAGTAGCCTTCGGCGCCCAACAACGGCACTTCCTCGGTGCAGGATGCGGGCACCTTCTTGTGCAATTCCCGGATCGCCGCATCAACGGCGTCCTTCGCCATCACCCGGTACGTGGTGTATTTGCCGCCGGCGATGGTGACCAGGCCGCGGACGGGAGAAGCCACGGCATGCTCTCGGGAGAGCTTGGACGTTGAGTCGGACTCCCCGGACAGCAGCGGCCGCAGGCCGGCATAGACGCCGATCACGTCCTCGCGTTTCAGTGGATCAGCCAGCAATGTGTTGGCGCGTTCCAGCAAATAGTCGATATCGGCCATGCTGGCGGCGGGATGCGCTTTATCGAGCTGCCAGTCGGTGTCGGTGGTGCCGATGATCCAATGACTGCGCCACGGAATAATGAAGAGCAGGCTCTTCTCGGTGCGGGTGATCAACCCCGTCATGGAGTTGATACGGTTCCGGGGCACCACAAGATGGATGCCTTTGGACGCGCGGACTCGGAACTGTCCACGACCGCCCAGCATCTCCTGCAGCTCGTCGATCCACACTCCCGCAGCATTGATTGTCTGCTTCGCTCGGATCGTGAACTCGCGGCCGGACTCAAGATCGCGAACCGTCACGCCGGCCACCCGGTCGGCCTCACGCAAGAAGCCGACGACGCGAGTACTGGTGGCGACCGCCGCGCCGTAGTGCGCCGCCGTGCGGCCGATCATCATGGTGTGTCTGGCGTCGTCGACCTGGCCTTCGTAGAACCTGATAGAGCCGATCACCGTCTCGCGACTCGCGGAAGGAAAAGACTCGAATGTGCGCTTGCGGCTCAAGTGCCGCATGTGTTGCGGTACTCCACGCCCGGCACCGAGCACGTCGTACACGCCGATGCCGAGGCCTCCATAACCGCGGTCGATCACTGGTCGCATGAGCGGGTAAAGGAACGGCACGGGCTTTGCCAGATGTGGGGCCAGCTTGTTGAGAGCGAGCGAGCGCTCCTTGAGGGCCTCGAAGACCAAGGCAAAGTTGAGGTGCTCCAGATAGCGGAGGCCACCGTGAAACAGCTTGCTCGATCGGCTCGAGGTACCAGCCGCGAAATCGCGGGCTTCGACTAGCCCGACGCGCACGCCGCGAGTGACCGCATCAAGTGCGCAGCCGCAGCCCGTCACGCCAGCGCCAATGACGAGAATGTCCAAATCGTCGCTTGCCAACCGGTCGAGAGCCTCTTCCCGAGCCGCCGGACCGAGTGGGGAGGTGGTGGAGAACATGGGCGCCTCAGGGGTTGACCAGGAATGACCGTTCGGGGTCATGACGACCCTCGATCAACCGGATCGTGCCGGAGCGGGATCTCATCGACAGCGACTGTGTGATGATGCGGTGGCTCTCGAATCGCACCCCGCGGAGCAATGAGCCGTCGGTCACACCTGTGGCAGCAAAAAACACATTATCGCTGGCCACTAGGTCCGTCGTCGTGAGCGTCCGATCAAGATCGTAGCCCGCGTCCAAGATCGCGGCGCGCTCGCTGTCGCTGCGCGCGATCAGCCGACCGAACATCTCGCCACCGAGGCAGCGGAGCGCGCATGCGGCAAGGACACCTTCAGGGGTGCCGCCGATGCCAACCAGCGCATCGACTCCAGTCGATGGAGTAACGGCCATAATTGCACCGGCCACATCCCCATCAAGCAGGAACCGGATGCGGGCGCCCGCCGCGCGGATTGCTGCGACCAGCTCTGAGTGTCTCGGCCGATCGAGCACGCAGACCGTCAGGTCGGAGACAGAGCGATCGGTTGCCTCGGCAATCTTGGCAAGGTTATCTGCAATCGGCGCATCAAGATCAACAGCGCCCGCTGCATGTCCGGGGACGACCAGCTTCTGCATATACACCGCGGGGCCAGGGGAGAACATCGTGCCACGGGGGGATACGCCGATGATGCTAACGGCGTCGGGCAGGCTTTTGGCGGTCAGTGTGGTGCCGTCGACTGGATCGACGGCGATATCCCATTCCGGTCCGGAGCCATCGCCGACCCGCTCACCGTTGTAGAGCATGGGGGCCTCGTCCTTCTCGCCCTCACCGATCACCACGACGCCGTTCATCCGGACCGTACCGAGCACCGGGCGCATCGCGTCAACAGCGGCCCCATCCACTTGGTTCTTGTCGCCAAAGCCCATGTACCGCGAGCAGTTGATCGCGGCCGCCTCGGTCGCGCGGACCAGCTCGAGCGCGAGATTACGGTCAGAATCTGGTGCTCCCCGTTCCCGGGTTCTTGGCTGAGCCACCGTTGCCATCTCCACCATTCCTCTTGTCGTCGCTGTGATTCCTCTTGTCGTCGTGTGATGCGGGCTAGACCTGGACCCAGCCCAGCGTTCGTTCTACGGCCTTCTTCCACCCTTCGTAACCGGCTGCTCGCTCCTCCTCGCTCGATTGCGGGATCCAGCGCCGGTCCTCCAACCAGTTCTCCCGAAGATCATCCGGCGACGCCCAGAAACCTGTGGCCAAGCCGGCGGCGTACGCCGCACCCAGTGCGGTGGTCTCCGGCACAACAGGCTTGCTCACCTCGACGCCGAGCGTATCGGCCTGGATCTGCATGCAGAGTGCGTTCGCGGTGACGCCACCGTCAACCTTCAGTTCGTCGAGTTGGACACCCGCATCCTTCTCCATTGCTTCGACCACATCGCGACTCTGGTAGCAAATTGCCTCTAGCGTCGCTCGGGCAATGTGGTCGCGGGTATGGAAGCGGGACAGGCCAACGATGACGCCGCGGGCATCAGAACGCCAATAAGGCGCAAACAGTCCCGAGAACGCGGGCACAAAGTACACGCCTGCAGCACTGTCGACCCGGCTCGCCAGCGTTTCGATCTCCGCGGCGTCATGAATGATCTGCAGCTGGTCGCGGAGCCACTGGACCGCCGAACCGGTGACAGCGATGGAGCCCTCCAGGGCGTACACCGGCGCTGCGTCGCCGAACCGGTAACAGACGGTACTGAGTAGCCCGTTGCTGGAGCGGACCAGCTGCTCGCCGGTGTTGAGCAGCAAGAAGTTGCCGGTGCCGTAAGTGTTTTTGGCATCGCCCGTCCCTAGGCAGACCTGACCGACCATGGCTGCCTGCTGGTCACCAAGATCACCCCCGATCGGCACTTCGCCGCCGAATGGGCCGTCGGCCCGGGTCCGCTGGTAGGCGGCGACATCGGAGGACGGCAGGATGCTGGGCAGCATGTCGCGCGGGATCCCAAAGAAGCTCAGCAGTTCCTGATCCCAGTCCAGCGTCTCCAGGTCCATCAACATCGTTCGACTGGCATTGGTCACGTCGGTGACATGCTGGCCGCCGTCAACGCCGCCGGTCAGATTCCACATCAGCCAGCTGTCGGTGGTGCCGAATACGGCGCGACCGCGCTCCGCACCTTCGCGTACCCCGTCGACGTTTTCCAAGATCCATTGCACTTTGCCACCGGAGAAATAGGTTGCTGGTGGCAAGCCCGCACGGTAGCGGATGACATCACCACGACCATCGCGATCAAGCTCGGCGGCGATCTTGTCCGTCCGGGTGTCCTGCCAGACGATCGCGTTTCCGTATGGCTCACCTGTGACCGGATCCCAGACGACCGTCGTCTCACGCTGGTTGGTGATCCCGAGTCCCGCCAGATCAGTGGCCGTAAGGCGACGCCTGGCCAGGGCTTGCTGGACTACCTCCTGGGTACGGTGCCAGATCTCCAGTGGATCGTGCTCCACCCATCCTGCGTGGGGCAAAATCTGTTTGTGCTCGAGCTGATACTTGCCGACTTCGCGTCCTGAGTGGTCGAAGATCATGCAGCGAGTGCTCGTCGTACCCTGGTCGATTGCAGCGACGAAGTCGGCCATGCGCTGACACTATTCCCTGGCGTTTGGCCCTCGACACTTGGTTGCAACATCATCTGCGTAGGCTTTGGGCCGTGTCCGTGAGCCAGGACCCTGGAAATATGGACGCGGAGCCGCCCGGATACCCGCGGGAGTGGGAAGCTGACGTGCTGCTGGCCGACGGCGGCGTTGCGCATCTGCGGCCGATCCGGCCCGCCGACGCAGACCTGCTTGTCGCCTTCTATGAACGGGTCTCGCCCGAGTCGAAATACCTCCGCTTCTTCGCGCCGTACCCGCGGCTGAGTGATCGGGACCTACGGCGATTCACTCAGGTCGACTATGTGGATCGGGTGGCGTTCATCGTCACCCTCGGCGAAGACATGATCGCGGTCGGCCGCTACGACCGGATCGAAGATGATCATGCTGAAGTGGCATTCCTGATCGAGGACGCACATCAGGGCCGGGGGATCGCTCAGCTGCTGCTGGAGCATCTTGCCCAAGCCGCTCGAGAACGCGGAATCACCCGATTCGTCGCCGAAGTGCTACCGGAGAATCGTCGGATGGGCAAGGTGTTTGCTGACGCTGGCTATCGAGTGTCCAAAGGCATCGACGATGGCGTGCTTGCCGTTGAGTTTCCGATCTTGCCCACCGACACTTCGGTCGGCGTCATGGAACGCCGGGAGCATCGCGCCGAAAGCGCCTCGGTGCGCAGGCTGCTCAATCCGCAGCGGATCGTGGTGTACGGGCAAGGCGATCGAGTGCAGAACTTGATCAATTCGATACAGCGCGGTGGCTTTGGCGGCGAGGTCGTGGCGGTCAGCATCGATGGTGCCCCGGTTGCCGGCGCGTCCAACGTTGCTTCGATCGCAGCGGCACCGGGTGGGCTGGACCTTGCGATCGTCTCAGTCCCCACCAACCAGCTGGGTGCGGTTGTGATCGACGCAGCACACAAGGGGGCTCACGGGCTAGTGGTCCTGACAGGGACCGACTATGCCGTCGGGGACAACCTCAAGATCATCAATCTCGCCCGGGCCTATGGAGTCCGGGCACTTGGTCCAGATGCCCTCGGCCTCATCAACACCTTGCGTAGCGTTCAGTTGAATGCCACCCCCGCACCCATGCCGCGTTCCGGGGGTGTCGGGATGTTTTGCCAGTCCGCCGCAGTCGGTGTGGCGTTGCTCAATCACGCCGGCCGTCAGGACCTCGGTCTGTCCTCCTTCATCAGCACTGGGGACTATGCCGACGTGACTGCCAACGACGTGATGCAGTATTGGGGGGACGACGAAGCAACACGGGTATGCCTGCTCACCTTGGACTCGATCGGCAATCCGAGGAAGTTCTCCCGAATCACCCGGCAGCTCGCTCAGAGGAAACCCGTTGTTGTGTTCGCGCCGGGCCGTACTCGTCGGGCTGATCACGCTGGCGTACGAGGCGGACTTGGCCATGCTCCGGAGGCCGCAGTCGATGCACTCTTCCGGCAGGCCGGCACCATGGTGGTGCACCACCGCGGTGACATGATCGACATTGCCAAGATCGCTTCACGACAGCCGTTGCCGTCCGGCCCACGAGTACGGATCATCACAAATTCCCTCACGCTGGCTCACCAGATGCTGCTGAGGATGGACTCGGTCGGATTGTTGCGCGACCCTCAGCCGGAGTTGCTGGGAGCCGAGGCTGGCTCGGAGGCGTTTGGCCTGGCTGCGCGTCAGGCGCTTGCTGACCAGCGTTATGACTCGGTGGTTTGCGCGGCTGTGAATGCTTTCGAGCAGGGCACTGAGGAAATCATTGTGGCTCTGGAGGACGTCGCCGCCGAAGCCAGGAAGCCCTTGATAGGCGTTTTCTTGGACTTCCATCCACCGTTGCTGAGCGGCGGCGAGCCGGACTCACCCGGGATGCTGCCCAGGTTTGATGGCTCGGTCGACGCCATCCAGGCATTGTCAGCACTCACTCGCTACGCCGAGTGGCGGAACCGGGACTCTGGCGCTGTGCCGAAGATGGACGTGGATACCCAAGCTGCCAAGCTACTGGTCAACCGCATCCTGGCCGAGCGCCCGGAAGGTCGTGAGCTGACTGAGACCGAGACCGCTGAACTGCTGGGTAGGTACGGCATCAACCTGGTGCCGCAAATCACGGTATCCAGCATGGCCGATGCGGTCGCGGCTGGTGATCAACTTGGCTGGAACGTGGTCCTGAAGGCGACCAGCAGCGCAGTACGCGGTCGACCCGACCTTGCCAGCGTGCATCGCAACATCGACGACGCAGCGGCGATGGCCGACGCATGGCAGGATTTGCGGCGACTGGTAGCTGAGATCGGCCTTGCCGGCGAAGAAGACCCGTCAGTCGCCCGGCCGGTCGTTCAGGCCATGGCGCCACCGGGCGTTGCATTGATGATCACCAGTCGCGAGGATGCTGCGTTCGGGCCCATTGTGTCGCTGGGTCTGGACGGCATTCCCAGCGAGTTGCTCGGCGACACCGTCTACCGCGTGCCGCCATTGACGACGGTCGATGCCGCGGAGATGGTTCGAGAGCTAAGGGCCGCTCCAACGCTGCTTGGTCGCCACGGAGCTCCGGGAGTCGACATTGCAGCGATCGAGAACTTGCTGCACCGGGTCGCGCAGCTGGCCGACGCGATTCCGCAGCTTGCCTCGGTGACCCTCCGCCCCTGTGTGGCCTCATTCAACTCGATGTCGGTACTGGGCGCGCGAGTGTTCATCGCACCAACGGCGGATCAGCGCGACCCGCTCGCACGTGTCTTGTAGGCCCGCCAAGGCAATTCGCCCCTGCCGAGGCAATCAATGGCCGAGCAACGCAGTTGTGGGTGCTGCGTGGCAGGATGATCGGCATGAGGATTGGCTCCACTAGGAAGGATCTGCGCGCCGAGATCGATGCGTGCGGATACTTTCCGGAACTTGTCGAGGACGCAATCATGATCGCCCTCGCGGACGAGGAGCTGCTGGACTTCGTGGTGCATCACGAGCCGACCTTCAACCGCGACGAGATCCACCGCCATGTCACAGTGCTTGCACTAACCCGCACTCGGCTCGTCATTGGCCACACTGACGACCAGCCTGCCGAACCTCCTGCAACGGGCATCCACGCGGCATCCTCCACGGAATCAGTAGCGCTGGGCAAGATCAACACGGTTGCCGTAACTCGCGTCGTTACTCAGCCAGAGGCGTACCAGCCCGGCTCAGAGGATGTTCTTGAGACCTGGCTGTCAGTGGGCTGGGGGGCGGTGCGCCGAATCGATCTTGAGCTGGCAACCTGCAGTGATCCGCAATGCGAAGCCGATCATGGATACACCGGAACCCTGGTTGGCGACGACCTCACGGTGCGCATGAGCGCAGCTGCCGATGGCCCGGACCGAGTCGCGCGCCTCCTGCGGTTCGCCAGCTCGCTCCAGCGAGCGGCTGCAGTATGACCTCACCCGCGGTGGGGAGGTCTTCGCCAAGCGTGGACAGCCAGTCACTGCCTGAGATGGTTGTTCCGGCTTATCAATCCACCACGCTCGGTGAGCTCATGCCAAGCATTGGTGCGCACTTGGGCGTACCCGGTTGCACGGAGGATGCGTACGGGTTGCCACACTCAGCACGCTACGTGGTTGTGCTGATCGATGGGCTCGGCTGGAACCTGCTACGCCGGGCCCTACTGGCAGCGCCCTTTCTTGCATCGCTACTGGGAGGTGCACAGCCGATCACGTCCGCGGTGCCGAGTACGACGGTGACCAGCCTGGGCAGTCTGGGGACGGGGCAGCCGCCCGGCCAGCACGGGTTGGTCGGCTACACGTCGCGGGTACCCTCGACCGGCGAGATCTTGAATGGCTTGACGTGGGAATCCGACGTAGTTCCTGCCGTCTATCAAGCCAAGCCAACATTCTTCGAACGGGCGAGCCGAGCCGGCGTCGCGGTTACCTCGGTCGCGTTGGCTCGGTTCCAGGGCACAGGGCTTACCGAGGCTGCGCTCCGTGGGGCCGCATTCGTTCCGTTCTCCGATGAAAGCGCCGAGGAGCTGCGGATCGCACTGATCGCTGAGGCAGCCGTGCGTGGTGATCGGAGCGTGGTCTACGCCTACGAGCGCGAGCTTGATCATTACGGGCACGTCCACGGCTGCAATTCGGCTGACTGGCTCCAGCAGCTGGCGCGAATCGACGCGATGTGCGAGAGGCTGCGCGCCGCTCTGCCTCCGCAAGTGACAGTGATCGTTACCGGTGATCACGGCATGGTCGACATTCCGTCGGAGCAACGAATCGTCGCCGAGGACGATCCGGCCCTGATGGCGGGCGTAACAGCCCTCGCTGGAGAGGCCCGCTTCCGGCACCTCTACGTTGATCAAGAACCTGCTCGTCGCGTGGCGGACCGGTGGCGCGCCCGGCTCGGCGAGCTTGCTTGGGTACGAACCCGAGACGAGGCGATCGACGAAGGTTGGTTCGCGGCGATCGATGATCAACTCCGAGAGCGTTGGGGGCATGTGCTGGTGGCCCTGCGTGGAGATTGGGCGGTCATGACAAGTGCCTTTCCACGCGAGTACGCCCTGATCGGCATGCATGGATCACTCACGCCAGCCGAGATGCTCGTGCCGCTCCTCGTTGCATGAGCTCACCCAGCGCCAACGGATCGACTGTCTGGTGTGCGATGGGTGAGAAGGCTGACGATGAGCTCTGACGTGCTGATATCTGCGCAGGAGTTGGCTGAGCTGCTTCGATCCGACCAGCCTCCACTCATTGCTGACGTGCGTTGGAATCTAGGTGGTCCGCCTGGCAAGCCGGACTTCGAAGCCGGCCACATTCCTGGCGCAGTATGGGTGGATCTGGAGACGCAGTTGGCCGGCCCACCAGGCGTCGGTGGTCGTCACCCGCTCCCGACGGTTGCCATTTTCGAGGACGCGATGCGGAGCATCGGTGTATGTCAGGATTCGCTGGTCGTCGCCCACGATGCTGCAAACTCGCAGGCGGCTGCGCGCCTTTGGTGGCTCCTGACCGATGCCGGACACGGTGACGTCAAAGTCCTTGATGGCGGTTTCGCCGCCTGGAGGGCTGCCGGGCTCCCGGCGGTCTCAGGCCCCAATGTCCGTGCGGCGCGCGGCGATTTCATCGCACACCCTGGCCAGCGGCCACAGCTCACTGCGACGGAGATCAGTGCGCGGCTCGGAAGGCCCGATGCTCCTACCTTGATCGACGTACGCACTTCGGAGCGGTACGCCGGAGAGAACGAACCACTCGATCCGGTTGCCGGGCATATTCCGGGGGCGATCAATCTGCCGTGGGCGGGGAACGTACGCGCCGACGGGCGGTTCCGGCCACCAGCCGAGATCGCCAGGCGGTACGCCGAAGCGTGCGGCAACCGGAACGAAGTGCTTTATTGCGGCTCAGGCATCACCGCCGCACACAGCCTGCTGTCCCTGGAGTCTGCCGGGCTGGGCGCGGCCGCTCTTTACCCGGGCTCCTGGAGTGACTGGATCACGGACCCAGGCCGCCCGATTGCAACGGGGACCGCTCCCTGACAACGAGCGACCGAGGGTCACTAGCTGTGACGTTTGGGCCCGCCGAACATGATCTCGTCCCAGCTGGGCACTGAGGCTCTTTTCCGCTTGACGTTCTTTGGCTCCGCCGGAGTATCGGCGTGCGCCAGCGATTCGATCTCGAACTCATGGGCCTCATCGGTCCGATCATCGAGATTCGCTGGCAGGTCGGGCGGACCGGGTTCGTCGGTGCCTGGCAGTTCGTGCTCTGCGGTCGCAGCGAAGGGGCCTGGTAAGTGTTCCTCCGGACGCGGGGGATCAATGACGGCTTCGTCGTGCAGGCTCGGCTCGACCGGATAGTTGATCACGATGGCCGGTTCCCAGCCGCCGTCGGTCATGGTTTCAGTCTCAGGCACCGCGGTTGCGTCGCTCAGACCTGAGTACACACGTGGTGAATCCTCGCTGTAGCCATCGCCGCCCAACGTCTCGTACAGCGGCCCAATCGGCGACACATCAGCCGCGCCACTTGCTTCGGACAGATCTGTCACCGGACGCAGCATCCGGGGCACGGGAAGGGTCGGTTCATCCGCCTCGTCCTCGGCCGGCAGGTTCTTCGCAAGCTTTTTTCGCG
>DATHIJ010000165.1:0-3194 GCA_035489975.1 Propionibacteriaceae bacterium
CGGCGGAAGCCGATTCTCAGGTAGATGCGACCCGCGATCGAGGCGGCAAGCGGCCATCCCAGCGTGAGCGCCGCGAGCGCAAAGCCTGCGACCAGCGCACTGGTATGGAGCACACCTTGGGCGTACAGCGGGATGAACGAGGTAAGGCCGATCAGCATCACACCAACCCCAAGGCCGGCGAGATTGGTCGAGTTGAGCAGCCGACTGCGAAAGACCCAGCCAGGAAGGATTGGCTCAGCGGCTCGTCGCTCCACCAGTGCGAAGCCGATCAGGAGCACCGTGCCGAGGGTGAGAATGGTGATGCTTCGTGCCGAGTCCCAGGCCCACAGGATGCCTCCCTCGAGAAGCCCCAGGATGATCAGCGAGGAGCCGACGCTGAGCAGCAGCGCGCCGCCGATGTCAATGCGATGTTGCTTGCGGATCACCTGTTCGTGGAATCTTCGGAACAGCCACCAGGCCGCGAGTGCTCCCAGCGGGATATTGACGAAGAAGATCCAGCGCCAGTTCAGGAAGTCGACGAAGAGGCCGCCAAGCGTTGGTCCGATAACGGCGGAGAGCGCCCAGACGCTGGCAACGTAACCCTGGACCCGAGCGCGTTCGGCTACGGAGTAGATGTCGCCGATGATGGTCATCGAGGTTGGCATCACGGCGCCCGCGCCAAGGCCCTGGAGCGCCCGGAATGCGATCAAGGCCGGCATGCTCCAGGCGATGCCGCAGAAGATCGAACCGATGACAAACAGGCCGATGCCGACGAGCATGATCGGCTTACGTCCCATGAGATCGGTGAACTTGGCGAAAATCGGTACCGACACTGCCTGCGCCAGCAGGAAGATGGAGAACAGCCACGGAAAATGGGCGAAGCCACCAAGATCATCAACGATCGATGGGACAGCTGTGGCGAGGATGGTCGCGTCGATGGCGATCAGACCCACGCTGAGCATCACTGAGAGCAGGATCGGACCGCGTTCGGAACGAAGGCCTACCGATGCGCGTGAGATCGTCTGCTGCTCGGCGGAGTGGGCCATATACCCGGCAACCCCAGACTCAGGTCCAGCATTCCCGGGCGTGCAGGGTGGCAGCTAATAGGAGCTACGGGCCGCTCTGTACGCCGCGACGGTGCGGGACTGTTTGCACTCGCTTGGGGAGAGTGCTAAAAATTGCATTAGCACTCTCGCCCGGAGAGTGCCACCTCTCTTCTTGCCGGTGAAGGCCCAAATGGGCTATCCGTCGCGGGCACCGCTCGAAGAGCAATCAAAATCACTGACAGGACTGCGGAGAAAATGCCCAAACTGATTCAGTTCAACACTGAGGCACGGCGCGGCCTCGAGCGCGGGATGAATATCCTCGCCGATGCCGTCAAGGTGACCCTTGGACCCAAGGGCCGCAATGTCGTGCTGGAGAAGAAGTGGGGTGCTCCGACCATCACGAACGATGGCGTGAGCATCGCCAAGGAGATCGAGCTCGAGGATCCGTACGAGAAGATCGGCGCCGAGCTCGTCAAAGAAGTTGCCAAGAAAACCGACGATGTAGCTGGTGACGGCACCACCACGGCGACCGTACTGGCGCAAGCGATGGTCCGGGAGGGCCTGCGCAACGTGACCGCTGGCGCCAACCCGATGAGCCTCAAGAGGGGCATCGAGAAGGCCGTGGCTGCGGTCGTCGAGCAGTTGGCTGCCATCTCGAAGGACGTGGAGACCAAGGAGCAGATCGCTGCTACCGCTTCCATTTCCGCCGGTGACACCCAGGTCGGCGAGATTATTGCCGAGGCCATGGACAAGGTCGGCAAGGAAGGTGTCATCACCGTCGACGAATCCAACACCTTCGGACTCGAGTTAGAGCTCACCGAGGGCATGCGGTTCGACAAGGGCTACATCTCGCCCTACTTCGTCACCGATACCGAGCGCATGGAGACCGTGCTCGACAACCCGTACATCTTGATCGTCAATTCCAAGGTCTCCAACCTGAAGGATCTGCTGCCGGTCCTGGAGAAGGTCATCCAGGCAGGCAAGCCGCTCCTGGCGATCGCCGAGGACGTCGATGGCGAGGCGCTGGCGGCATTGATCGTGAACAAGATCCGCGGCACCTTCAAGTCCGCGGCCGTCAAGGCGCCTGGATTCGGCGATCGTCGCAAGGCGATGCTGACTGATATCGCAATTCTCACCGGCGGCCAGGTGATCAGCGAGGAAGTCGGGCTCAAGCTCGATAGCGTCACCCTCGAGTTGCTCGGGCAGGCGCGTCAGGTGATCATCACCAAGGATGAGACGACGATCATCGAGGGGGCTGGCAGCTCAGAGCAGATCGCCGGCCGAGTCAACCAGATTCGCACTGAGATTGAGAACTCCGACTCCGACTACGACCGCGAGAAGCTGCAGGAGCGGCTGGCCAAGCTTGCCGGCGGCGTTGCGGTGATCAAGGTCGGCGCAGCTACCGAGGTGGAGTTGAAGGAGCGGAAGCACCGCATCGAGGACGCCGTCCGCAATGCCAAGGCGGCCGTCGAAGAGGGCATCGTCGCCGGCGGTGGCGTGGCGCTCGTTCAGGCCGGGGCCAAGGCGTTCAAGGACCTCAAGCTAGAGGGCGACGAGGCGGTCGGCGCACAGATCGTGAAAGTAGCGCTGGAGGCGCCGCTGAAGCAGATCGCGATCAACGCCGGCCTAGAGGGTGGCGTCGTCGCGGAGAAGGTCAAGGGCCTGCCCGCGGATCATGGTCTGAATGCAGCGACCGGGGTGTACGAGAATCTCCTCGACGCTGGCGTTCCGGACCCGACCAAGGTGACTCGCTCGGCGCTTCAGAATGCGGCCTCGATCGCAGGTCTGTTCTTGACCACCGAGGCCGTCATCGCTGACAAGCCGGAGAAGGCTCCTGCTATGCCGCCAGGTGGCGACGGCGGCATGGGTGGCATGGACTTCTGATCGCCCAGCAAAACGAGAGGAAGGCGGCTCCGGCTGGGAGCCGCCTTCCTGCTTTTGCGCCTCTTTGAGGCAATCGGCCTCAGAAATTCCTCGGGGATTGCGCTGCCCTAATTTCCCGTCGCCAGATGCCTAACGAGGGCTCAGATCGGGCTCTGGCACTCGTTTCTCGTCACCAGGGGCTGTTGCAATTTGGGGCGAGTCGGTCCGGTTCTGGGTGCTGTTGGCGGCGGAGAATTTGATCATGGCGAGGGGTTACCGGCCGGTGGATCGGGATCAGCAGTTCTT
>DATHIJ010000166.1:0-2078 GCA_035489975.1 Propionibacteriaceae bacterium
ATCGGCACCAATTGATCGGCAGAAGCGCAGCTTGTCCTCACTGCCTGCAGTCGTGATCACCGTCGCACCGATGCTCTTTGCGTACTGGATGGCGAACGAACCGATGCCACCTCCGCCGCCATGGACCAGAAACCAGTCACCATCGGTGAGGCCGACGAACTCGACATTCGAGTAGACGGTTGCTGCGACCTCGATCACGGCCGCCGCCGCGACCAGCTCAACCCCAAGCGGTGGTGGCACAACCTGGCCTGCAGGCACTGCGACGTACTCCGCGTAGCCGCCGCCAGCCAAGAGCGCGACGCAGGAATCATCGACGGCCCAGTTGGAAACCTCCTCACCCACCTCGGCGACCGTCCCGGACACCTCGAGTCCGATGATTGTGCTCGTGCCCGGAAGGAGCTGGTAACGCCCTTGTCGCTGCAGCAAATCGGCGCGGTTGACGCCCGCCGCCGCGACCTTGATCAACACCTCATTGGGACGCGGGCTGGGGGTCTCGACCTCTTGCAGTTCAAGCACGTCGGGAGGACCGGGTTCCCGGGCAACGATGGCTTTCACGCCCCACAGCGTGCCACAGGCCAACCTCTAAGTCGGCTAGGATCTGGGTGCTCGCCGTGCTCGCGAGTTCCAGACCGCGCTGGGCGGGGTCGCATAGTGGACTAGTGCAGGCGCCTTGAAAGCGCCCGAGCGGGAGACCGTTCCGTGGGTTCGAATCCCACCCTCGCCGCCGCCGCCAGCTTGGGTGCCGCCAGCCGGTCGTGAGCTGCCGGAGCTTGCATGGGTGAACCGGTAAAGTGCACCGGTGAGCGATTCAGGCGGCCCACGACCTCAGGACGCGCGGTTCACGCTAACGGCCCCGCCTCCGGTGCGCTCATTGGCGATCAGCGCCGGAGCTGCTCTGATCGCCGCGGCCATGATTGTTCTCGGTAGCGCCCTCGATCTGCCGCGGGTGGTCATCATTGCCGGCGCAACCCTCATGATCTTTGCTGTCGCGCTTGCTGTCGTGGCAGTCGTGCTGACTGCGCGGCTGCGCACCACATTGATCTTGGATCCAACGTCGATCACGATCATCAATGGGCGGCGTCGTCGAGTTGTCGGCTGGTCAACGATCGACATCGTCCGACGGCAGGGGCCTCGGCTGTTGTTGATCACTAACCCCGGGTCCGGCGCAGACCTCACCGTGTCAACCCGCGGGCTGGCAACGATGTGATGTTCTCTGCACTGATCGCCGAGATTCAGAAGCGTCTGGACGCCGACCGCGGCTACCGACAAGTTCTTTAGCTAGCGTTGGTCAACCCCATCAAAGTTCAGCGGTACGGCCTGGCAGTCGCGGCAGTTTTGGAATCGTACGCGCACGTGTCGTTGACGTCTTCACTCTGCTTAGTGGGCGTACTGGATTTCGTCGGCGACTTGCTGGGCGTGGGGCTCGCAGGGCTCCCGGCCTCGCCGAGCGCTGCCTTGACCCGTTTACGCATCCGCGAGAAGTCGGGGTCGCCGGAGTAGAAACCAGCCTCTCCATGCCTGAAGACGATGCTGCGGACATTGGCGTCCTTCACGCGCAGGCTCAGATCAACCATCAGCGGCAGGACTTCTTGGGGCATGTCTGTATAGACGAGCTGCTTGCCGGCCTTAACGACATCCTCGTAGCGGGCCAGCATGTTGGTGGGGTTGGCCTGCTTGATGATCGCATTGATCACGCAGCGCTGCCGGTCCATCCGGTCGAAGTCGCTCGAGCCATACCGGCCGCGGGCGTACCAGAGGGCGCGGTACCCATTGAGCTTCTGATTCGCGCCTGGCCTGAGGTAGTCCTTCGGGGGGATACCGCGGTCTGTGTCGCCGCCGATGGGGATATAGGAGTTGATGTTGAGCCGGATGCCTCCGAGGGCGTTGATCATCTGGCTGAAGCCCTGCAAGTTGATCAGCACGTAGTAGTCCACCTGCAACCCGAGGGCCTCACCCACTGACAGCTTGAGCGCATCGGCGCCGAGGTTGTCCGTCGGGCCAAGCACGTCCTTGGGCACTGAGAGTGGCACATTGCGGTACATCGCATTGAGGAAGTATTCAGCGTCGTCGCCATTGCC
>DATHIJ010000167.1:0-3805 GCA_035489975.1 Propionibacteriaceae bacterium
CCAGTCGAAGCAGGGCGATTCGCTTCGGGGCACCCGCCGGCAACCGTGTCCTCCTCGACCTTGCCTTGAACGTAATGGATCGGTTCCTGTGTGGGTAAGGAACTGTCTCGAAGCCGGCCTTGATGTCTTCGAGCGACGCATGCGCCCAGATCGTCGTTTCCGTGTCATGAGTTGCCAGGAGGTCAGCAGCGGACCGACCGTCTAGACGACGACCCTTCTCTGTCGGCGGCGGCATTCCGTCAAACGTGTCGAATAGGTAGAGGTCTCTAGTGTGGTCGTTGGCGGCATCGAGGACTCGAGCTACCGCATGCATCGAGCCGCCGCGCCAGACGCCACACTCCACGATGTCGCCAGCGATGGCGTGATCGTGAATGTACTGAGTCGCCGTGATCAGAGCATGCAGCTTGTCGTTGCTCGTCATCGTGAAGGGCCGAACGGCAGTGATGATCGCGCGATACGAGTCACCGAAATCGTTGGGGAACTCGCGCTCTGCGGCTGGCTTGACAGCTGGTCGGGCAGCGGGTCCCGCTTTTAGCCGCCTTCTCTAGACGGATGGCGACGGCCTCGAGACGGTTTGCAGCCTTTCGTAGTCGGTCGACTGCGTCAGGCTTAGCTTCCCATGAGCCGGAACGAACAAGGTGTGATAACCGGTCAGTCGGCTCAGCCGTGTGTTGACTGCCTTCTTCCAACTTGCCATGGCCCGACTCCAACCACACGATCTCAACGCCCAACGCACCCATGACGTACTGGTGAACTCTGCCGACAGCACGCTCGTGCGAACCCCGACAGCAAAAGGCGAGACTGACGCCGGCAGTGTCGTGCACCGACCGACCCACACGCGGATGCTTTCATGGGTTCGTGCAGGACGGGGCAAGGGATGGTAATGACTGAGGCAGCACTCTTGAAGGATCTGGCCGGCAGCGAAGCCGTGTTCTTCTTCGGATCGGTTGCCGTTGAACGTGGCGGCGTGACTCGGGCGGTCCTATCCCGGATGCAGCTGTTCGTCGAGCAAGGCATCAAGGTCCGACTGCTGCTCAGCGCGCACCGGTTTCGGGAGGACGCTGAGGAGGCTGAACTCCGGCGGATCTGGAAGCTGCCGTCCTCGGTGGAGTTTCGTTACTTCTGGCGTGAGGCCATTCCGGGTGGGGCGACGGCCGGCGCACTGAAGCCGGGGGCTGATTCAGTTACGGAGGGAGGGCTGACCACATTCCCGCCTGCTCCATGGGGGACCGGCACAGTCGTTCGCTTCTATCGGGATGGTTTGCTGCTCAAGAACAAGTTCTTCAGCCGGACCGGCCGGTTGTATCGGATCGATCACGTCGACTCCGCTCGGCGCGCGACCTCGCGAGAGCATTATGACGGCGCGAACCGGCTGATCTTCATAGACCAAATCAATCCGGCGACCAACAAGGCCATTTTGCGGTGGTACTTCGATCGATCCGGCTCGTGCTGGCTGACAATTTGGCTCAACAACGCCGGTCGCGAGGGGGAAGCTGTCGTTCACCGGCCCACCCCAGTCGCCTACGCGGACTTCGGGCAGCTATTCGCCCAGTGGGCCGACCAGATCCTCGCCGAATCCGACTCACCGGTGATTTTCTCCGACGCGCGAGTATGGGATCGGGCGGTCCTGTCAGTGCAGCACCCGGGTGCCCGGCGGGTTGCGGTGCTGCACAACTGCCATACCGCGAAGCCCTACCGGGCAACCGATCCGACCCGCAGCACATGGCGGGTGTTCGCGGACAACGTTGAGCATTTCGACGCAGTTGTGGCTCTCACCCATCGGCAGCGCGACCATCTGGTCGAGCGGTTCGGTGCGTCCAACGTGAACGTGATCAACCATCCTGCACATCCAGCGAACATCAAGCGGGTTCCGCGCCGCCCCGCGCGACTGATAGCCATCGCTCGCCACGAATACCAGAAGCGCCTGGACCATGCCATCCGGGCCTTCGGCATCGCTGCCGAGAAGGTTCCTGAGGCCCGGTTCGACATCTACGGCACCGGTCCCAAGACTGCCCGACTGCAGGCTCTAGTTCGTGACCTGGGGCTCGCGGACAAGGTGACGTTAAACGGCTTCACACGCAAGCCACTCGAAGAGTTTGCGACGTCGCAGGCGACAGTGCTGAGCTCCTGGTACGAGGGATTCCCGCTCGTGCTGACCGAAGCGATGGGAGTCGGCACACCGTTCGTCGCCTACGACATCAACTACGGGCCAGCCGAGGTGATCCGCGACGGAGTCGACGGCATTCTTGTCCCTCCCGGCGACATTGCGGCGATGGGAGCGGCCATAGCCAAGGTCCTGTCTGACCCCGATTACGCTCGGGGGCTAAGCGAGCGCGCGCTCGAGGTTGGCACTCGGTTCTCCGAGCAGCGGTGGGCGGCCGAGTGGACTTCGCTCTACACGACGCTCGTGCGCCGCTCGGAGGAGGTCGGTCTGTGAACCTTCGCACATTCGGCGGGGCTACCCGCGCGCGACTGGAGAGACGGTTCCACCGCGAGTCCGGGCGGCTGCATTGGGTAGCAGCGGCTGTGGGGTTGCGCTCAGCCGCATTGATCGGACGCCGAGAACGAGGTGGCGTGTACGTCGTCCTGGGCAAGATCCCTGCCAGCGACGATTCCTGCCAACGCGCGCTGCTGTCATGTTTCGCAGCATTCGCCGACGCGGGCGTGCTGGTGCACCTGCTTCTCCTCGACTACGCTCGGGACGCTGACTACACGATCAACGGCTTGCGGGACCGTAGCCTGTTGCCGGCTGCGGTAACGGTTCGGTACTTCTGGCGGGATGCGGCGCCGAGCGGAGACGGCGGCGCAATTACCCGCCCGCTGGTCGGGCTGCCACAACCGGCTACAGCTGCCCGGATGCCGGGCAAGTCTCATCGGACCATCTATTCCCAGGATGGCCTTCCGCTCATCTCCGTCACCGCGAAAGACCACGGTGCCGAGGTTGAACATTTCGGCTCGACGGGCGCCCCTACGCAACGTGACGAATATGATGAGCGTGGCCGCCTGGTCCGAACCCTCGACCTCATCGAGGCGACCGGCGATGTCGCTACTCATCGATACCGCGACGCCGATGGCACGTGTTGGCTTTCCGCCTGGGTAAATCAGTCGAACGGTGCGTCAGGGCCGCTACAAATGCATCGACCGTCCTTGCGTGAATTCGCAACTTACTCTGATGTCCATGCGGCATGGGTCACGGCCAAGCTGCAACGGTCCATCGCACCACTGATCATCGCAGCCGACAACCAGAGCGCTCGCGTAGTGGCCAAGAGCCGCCACCCGACGGCTTACCGAGTCACACTCAAGGTCGACGGCACTGTGCCTGCGGACGCGCGCTCGCTGCTCGAGTTCTATTCGCACGTCACGTCGCCCACCGCCCGACGTCGCCGGCCCAGCGCCGTGCAACCCCCGGCACCGCTGACCGACGCTCGGTAGGGTGGAGAATCTCGATTGTGATCACCAAAAGGAATACCTATGCATCAATCGGCCTATGACGAGATGAAGCGATGTATCGAGCGGTACATGCCGAACGACCGACCCTAGGTCGTTGTGGATTTTGGTTCGCGATGTTCGCCCCGACAGACGTTGACGCATCGCGATCTACTGTGGCAGCTGCAATATCATCGGGGTTGACGTCAAGCCTGGACGCAATGTCGACGTGGTCATCAAACAGCCATACCGATTACCATTGCGCCGGAATAGCGCGGACGTGATTATTTCTGGCCAGGCATTCGAACATATATACCGTTCTTTCCTCGAACTCGCCCGGATCCGTCGGCACCACGATTACCGGCAGGTCGGGCACCCG
>DATHIJ010000168.1:0-7188 GCA_035489975.1 Propionibacteriaceae bacterium
GTGGCGGGACATCAGCCCGGCTACTGCACGGATGTTCTGCGACATCACGATGCCGGACGGGTCGCCCTCGTACGCCGATCCCCGCTATGTGCTCAAGCGGGCACTCAAGAAGGCTGCGGATCTCGGGTTTACCTTCTACACACACCCAGAGGTGGAGTTCTTCCTCTTCAAGAACCCGATCAAGCCGGGCAAGGCGCCCACGCCGGTCGACCAGTCGGGCTACTTCGACCACACGCCGCAGAGCCTGGGAACTGACTTCCGGCGCCGCGCGATCACCATGCTGGAGCAGATGGGGATCTCGGTGGAGTACTCCCACCATGAGGGTGCTCCAGGTCAGCAGGAGATTGATCTCCGCTACGCTGACGCGCTCTCAACCGCGGACAACTTGATGACCTTCCGCGTGGTCGTCAAGGAAGTTGCGCTGTCTCAGGGCATTCACGCGTCCTTCATGCCTAAGCCATTCACCGAGCATCCCGGGTCCGGCATGCATACTCACATGTCGCTCTTCGAGGGTGACACCAACGCCTTCTACGACGCGAGCGCGGAACATCACCTTTCCAAGGTGGGGCGCTACTTCATTGCGGGCCTGCTGCGCCACGCCGCCGAGATCACCGCCGTGACCAACCAGTGGACCAACTCCTACAAGCGGCTCGCCGGCGGCGGCGAGGCGCCCAGCTACATCTGCTGGGGTCGCAACAACCGCTCCGCGCTGGTCCGGGTGCCGATGTACAAGCCGAACAAGGGCTCGTCGGCTCGCGTCGAGCTGCGCTCGATTGACTCGGCCGCCAACCCCTACCTGGCCTTTGCGCTCATCCTGGCTGCAGGATTGGCAGGCATCGAGGGCGCGTACGATCTGCCCGAAGGCGCGGAGGACGATGTCTGGTCCCTCACGGAACGGGAACGGCAGGCGCTGGGAATCTCACCACTTCCCCGCAACCTCGACGAGGCGATCTACACCATGGAGCAATCCGACCTCGTTGCCGAGACGCTCGGCGAGCACGTGTTTGATTTCTTCCTTCGGAACAAACGCGCTGAGTTCGAGGAGTACCGCCGGCAGGTGACCCCACTGGAGCTCACCCGCCTCCTCCCAGTGCTTTAAGCGACCTCGCCTAACACCGACTTGTCAGCGTCAGTGGTCGCTATCACGACCACCCATGCTGACGAGTCGGTGTTAGGAGAGCAGGGGGAGTACCGGGGCGAGGTTGGCGCGGAGGCCGGATGCGCGTACGGTGCCGGCGGCAACTGCATCTGGCCAGCCAATGCGTCCGGTCGCCAGTCGTAGGAAGGTCAGTGGGTCGGTCTCCACAACGTTTGGTGGAGTGCCGCGAGTATGGCTTGGCCCCGGATCACCGATCGCACACTGCACCGCGGCGTACGGCGGCACTCGCACCTCTACGGAACGGCCGGGATACTGCCCGGCGAGGATGCCGGTAAGAGTACGGGTGCACCGCGCGAGGGCGTTGCGCTCCAGCTGCGCTGGCGCAGCCTCGGGAACAGAGCGGTTGAGGTCGTCGGTATGGACGACTAGCTCGACGATGCGAGTCGCGAGGTAATCCTCGATCGTGGTCGGACCACGTCGGGTGCTGATCCTCTGCGACGTCATGACGGATGCGTCGAGCCTCACTGCAAGATCATCGATGGCAGACTCGAGGCGCGCCACTACTTCGAGGCCGGTTAGGCCCGCCGACGCCTCGAGCGTTGCCGCAGTGATCATCTCGACGTCGCGCCGATATCGTTTCACGAACTCGTGCACCGGCACAGCGGGTTCCCGGGTCGGTTGATCTAACGATTGCGCGAAGCCGCTGTGGACCAGTACGAGGTGACCGGTGAGTTGTCGCACACTCCAGCCTGGCAGCACCGTGGGGCGCTCGAAGCTTTCGGGCGTCAAGCCGCGCAACCACCTCAGGACCGTTCGCGACTGCTCGAGCAAAGCCTGCTGCGGGCGCAAACGTGGGACTGCCATCGGTCACGACCTCCGCGGCGACGCTACCAGCGACCCGTGGTCCTGGGAGTGGCTGGCCGTACTGCGCCAAGGCACCCCCGCCCCTGCGAGCGTCGGTTGGCGCTTCCCGGGGCGCCGCGAGAGCAGAGACGAATAGCATCGAACCCATGATCCGGATCGAGACGCTGCAGGGCACACTGGTGCGTCGAGGCTTCGTCGACG
Source organism: Propionibacteriaceae bacterium (assembly GCA_035489975.1). Classification (GTDB taxonomy): domain Bacteria; phylum Actinomycetota; class Actinomycetes; order Propionibacteriales; family Propionibacteriaceae; genus Microlunatus. Next base: position 2,165 of record DATHIJ010000168.1, read on the forward strand.
CGGTGGCGGCAGAACGGGTTATCGATCACTGGGCCGACGAGCATGCGCCGTTGCTTGATCTGCTCGCCAAATCTGCCGATCCCGATCTCGCATTGTTGAGCCTGGCTCGGCTCTCTGAGCGGGTCCCGGACCTGCTCACCCGGTTGACAGCCGAACCTGTCCTGGCGCGCCAACTCGTCATGGTTCTGGGCGGCAGCAACAAGCTGAGCCATCATCTGATCGCTCATCCGGAACACCTTGAACTGCTCGAGACCGAACTGGTCAAGGTGCCTGCAGACTCGCTGCGGCGAGAGCTGCTGCAGGCGACAGGCGCGGACCCGGAATCGCCGATCCCCATCGCAACGGACCCCACCGGTAACGATCTTCGCATCGCCTATCGCGGCGCCTTGCTTCGTATCGCCGCCCGCGACCTCGGCTCGCCGGAGCCAATCGAAGCAGTCGTGGACATTGCCGATGAGCTGTCCGACCTCGCGGATGCCACTCTCGAGGCCGCCCTGTCGATCGCTCGACTCAAGCTTGGCGAGAACGCTTTGCAGACCCGGCTGGCTGTGATCGCACTCGGCAAATGTGGCGCTCAGGAACTCAATTACGTCAGCGATGTCGATGTGCTTTTCGTCGCCGAACCGGTACTGGACTCCGGGGGCACGCCGCTGATCAGCAACGACCAGGCCGTGCAAATCGCAACCCGGATGGCGGCCGAGACGAGCCGAGTGTGCTCGGCGCACACTTCAGCCGGGACGATCTGGGAGGTAGATTCCGCCCTCAGACCGGAGGGCAAGGCTGGTCAGCTAGTACGTACGCTGTCCAGCCATCGCATCTATTACGAGAAGTGGGCCAAGACCTGGGAATTCCAGGCGATGCTCAAGGCTCGCCCTGCTGCGGGTGATCTTGAGCTGGGAGAATCCTTCGTGGATCTCGTGGCACCGTTGGTGTGGCGTGCTGCAGAGCGAGAGAACTTCGTCGCCGACACCCAGGCGATGCGAAAGCGTGTCGTGGCCCACATTCCCGCGCGGGACCAGGGCCGGGAGCTCAAGCTCGGCGAGGGTGGCTTGCGGGACGTTGAGTTCTCGGTCCAGTTGTTGCAGCTGGTGCATGGACGGGTCGACGAGCGACTACGGTCCCGGGCCACATTGCCGGCACTCAAGAGCCTGATCGACAACGGCTATGTGGGCCGCGAGGACGGCAAGGGGTTGGCGCTGGCTTATCGCTTCCTGCGAACACTCGAGCATCGGATCCAGCTATTCAATCTCCGGCGTACCCATCTGCTGCCGAACAATGATCATGATCTTCGTCGGCTGGGCCGTTCGCTGGGCTAGAAGGAGCCGGTGAAGGAGCTGCTCGGCACCTGGCGACACATCAGTCAGCGGGTACGCCGGCTGCATGAGCGGCTCTTCTACTCACCGCTGCTCGATGCGGTGGCCAAGATCCCCTCCACAGAGCTCAGGCTGACCACCGACGCCGCCCTCGACCGGCTGAGGGCGCTCGGTTACGCGGATCCGACCGCCGCGCTGCGTCATATCGCGGCACTCAGCCAAGGTGTGACCAGGCAGGCAGAGATTCAGCGCCAGCTTTTGCCGGCCATGCTCGGCTGGTTCGCGCAAGCGCCTAATCCTGATCATGGTCTGCTGGCGTTTCGCCAGGTGTCGGAGGCGCTGGGTAATACTCCCTGGTACCTGCGGGCGCTCCGCGACGAGGGCGCGATGGCTGAGCGGCTGGCCCGCATTCTGGCTTCAAGCCGGTACGCGGTCGAGCTGCTGAAGAGGGCTCCGCAAACGGTGCAGATGCTCGCAGACGATCAAGAACTGCGACCCCGGTCGCTGGCCGAGCTGAAGGCGGAGATGCACGCCGCTGCCAATAGGCAGGGCAATAGCGTTGCAGCGGTGGACGCGATCCGAGCGATCCGGCGGCAGGAGCTGTTTCGGGTGGCAGCCGGTGACTTGATCGGCGAGATCGACCTGTTGAGCGTAGGGGCGGCTCTCAGTGACTTAGCCTCGGCAACCGTTGACGCCACGCTGGCTGTGGCGCGTGAAGCTTCCGGCAACGAGGCGGTGCCTCGGATCGCGGTCATCGCAATGGGCCGGTGGGGTGGCCGTGAGATGTCGTACGCCTCGGACGCCGATGCCATGTTCGTGATGGAGGACAGTGCTGATCCGGACAGCGACCCTACCAAGGTTGCCGGCGCGGTGATCAGCGAGATGCGGAAGTTGTTGACCCGCCCTGCGGCCGATCCGTCGCTGAGCATTGATACCGACCTACGGCCGGAGGGCAAGGGCGGCGCTTTGATCCGCTCGCTTGGCGCGTACCGCAACTACTACAGCCGGTGGTCTTCCACCTGGGAGCTCCAGGCATTGGTTCGCGCTGATGCGCTCGCCGGCGACGAAGAGCTGGGTAAGGCCCTGATGGCCGAGATTGATGCACGCCGCTGGCCCGAAGGGGGGCTGACTTCGGCTCAGCTGACCGAGATCCGCAAGCTGAAGGCTCGGGTGGAGGCGGAGCGGCTGCCTCGAGGCGCTAACCCAGCCAAACACACCAAGTTGGGGCCTGGCGGGATCGCCGATGTGGAATGGACCGTTCAGCTGCTCCAGCTGCAGCATGCCCATCGGCTGCCAGCGCTGCGCTCCTCGCAAACGATCGTGGCGTTGCGGGCTGCGCGCGATGCCGAAATCCTCGACCCGATGGACGCCGGACACCTAGAGGCGGCATGGACGCTGGCCAGCCGGATCCGCAACCAGATCATGCTGATGCGGGGCCGCGGCTCGGATTCGCTACCCAGTGACAATCGGGAGCTGGCCAGCCTCGCAGAGCTGCTCGGATACGGGCCGGGGGAGTCCTCCCACCTGCTTGCCGACTACCGCCGAGTGACCCGACGGGCCAGAACTGTGGTGGACAGAGTCTTCTGGGGTTCGTAACCGCACTCCGAGTCAGCGCAAGCCCGAGGCTCCGAGCATCACGTGGGCCTGGGTACCTTGCGGCCCACATTGAGGCCCGTTCGGATAGGTCGGCTCGGCCCGTACGTCGATCTTGGGCAACACGCTCTCCTTACCTGCCCGCCGTACGGTTGCACCGATTGTGATGGTGCCTGTCGGCAGCCCGGGCACCTCGGCGAAACCTACTTTCGTACCATTCGGTACTGCGGTCGCCGAGCAGGCCGAGTCGGGATCGGTGCCATCGCAGCCCTGGTCTAATGTGTCACTGCCCGCAAACAGCTGGACATCGTGATCATCACACTTGCCGTCCCAGCAGACCGTAAGCCGAACGGCGGCGACGTCTGCTGCGATCGCCTTCTCAACAGTCACCGAGACACCGGCAGACGCACCTATTTCGGTGCAGGCGACCTCCATCGGGCTACATCCAACGACCAGCAGCAGCCCGGCCAGGACGTGACGAAACCGGTCACGTCCAACCCGTGCCTGGCCTATTTCGAGGTTGCGCGTCACCGGTTTCGCCAGCAAGCGGGAGTAGCGCCGTTCGATACGCCTGCAATGTGGCGGCTGCAGTGTTGTCCCAGCTGAACGTCGCCGCATGCGCGGCCGCATTATTGCCCATTCTGATCATCTCGTCGTGATCATCGAGGATCGTGGCGAGCGCATCGGCCCATTGACTCTTGTCGTGCCCGTTCACGAGCAGACCGCTGTAGTGATCACGGACGGTGTGCCGGAGGCCGCCGACATCGGTCGCGACCACTGGTCGCCCGCATGCCTGGGCCTCCAGTGCAACGAGTCCAAAAGACTCGTTGTAGGAGGGAACGGCAACGACGTCAGAGACGCAGTACCACCGGAATAGCTCCGAGCGCGCAGAGTGCGGCCGGAAATCCACCATGTCTTCGATGCCGTGATCAATGGCCAGTGGACCGAGTGTTCGCGACCATTCACCGTTCGACCCGCTGGGCCCACCGATGATGATCAACTGGAGTCGCTCACGGCGTTCCGGGTCGCGCCGAGTCAGCTCGGCAACAGCTCTGATCAGCACATCAGGGGCCTTCAATGGCTGGATGCGCCCGACGAACAAGATCACCTGGATATCCTGAGCGACTCCGAATTGGGCTCGTGACTTGGGCTGATTGCAGGGATGGAAGGTGTGCAGGTCGACGCCTGGGGGCACGATCATGATCTGCTCGGTCCGCGCCCGGTAATGACTACGGAGTTCGGCCGCCTCGTCGGGGGTGTTGGCGGTAAGCACATCGGCGAAGCGAACGATGGCAGCTTCCCCCCGCTCGCGTATGTCGGACTCGGCAGGCTGGTCGCGACTGAGGTTGGAGTTCTTCACGCGTGCCATGGTGTGCATGGTGTGGACCAGCGGAATGCCCTGACTGCGCTTGAGCTGCAAGCCGACCTGACCGGAGAGCCAGTAATGGGAATGAATCAGATCATGCTGATCAAGGTGCAGCTCCAGCTCGGCGGAGAACTCATCAATCAGGGACGGCAACGCCTCTTTCGCGACGTACTCGGCCGGTCCTGCCGTGAGATGAACTACCCGGGTGTGTTCGTGGACATCAACAATGTCGGGCACGTCGGGGGTGTCTCGCCGGGTGTAGACGTCCACCTTGAGGCCTCGCTCGCCAAGCCGCCGCGCCAGCTCGGCGACGTAGACGTTCAAACCTCCGGCGTCGCCGAGACCCGGCGTAGCGAGTGGGGAGGTGTGCATGCTGATCATCGCCACCCGACGCGGATACTCGCAGGCTGCGTGCACGTTCCCTCCCGCTGAGAGGCTACAGGTGGGTTCTAGAGCACGGAGGGAAAGTCGAGGCTCTAACTGCTGACAAGGGCGAGGGCCGCTACGGCGAAGGCGAGGCCAGCCACCTGTATGCCGCGGAGCCGTTCATGATCGATCAGCAAAGCCAAGATCACTGTTGTCACTGGATAAAGGGCGGCCAGCGGGGCGACGATGCTGAGATCGCCACCACGCGTAGCCAGAAGAAAGAGCGCGTTCGCCGTCATGTCGCAGGGCCCTGCCAGCATGGTGAAGCGCAAGCTGGCATAGCGCGGCCACGGCCCAGGTCGCGCCATGAGAATGAGCAGGCCACC
>DATHIJ010000169.1:0-2360 GCA_035489975.1 Propionibacteriaceae bacterium
TGTCAGCCTCTCAGAGGGTATAGCCGGCTGAGAAGCTGACAAGTCGGCTGATTGTTGGTCGACCTGGCAACCTTGAACTGAGAGTGTGCCGCCGTCGTTCTCATCGGTGAAAGATGAGGGCGGACAAGACGTGACAACGGCGACGAGCCCGCTGACGACGGCGGGCCTGGGGTGGGAAGGAGGCTGGGTGGTCGGCGGACAGCGTGAGGCCGCGTTGCAGGAGCTGCACGACCGACACGCCAGCGAGCTGTGGCGGTTCGCTATGCGGCTGACGCACGATCGCCAGCTATCCGAAGACATTGTCCAAGAGGTGCTGCTCAAGGCGTGGAAGGATCCCAGCCTCGGGCAACGCGACGACGCAGCGGCTCGGGCCTGGCTCTTCACAGCGTCTCGGAATCTGATAATCGACCGCTGGCGAAGCGCGGCGTCGCGGCACGAGCAACGGATGGAGGATCCGCCCGAGGAGAGCTCTGGCGACGCGACCAGCGTGGTACTCGACCGATGGTTGATCGCCGAAGCACTTGGCAGCTTGTCACTAGAGCATCGCTCCGTGATCAACGCCGCCTACTACGAGGGCAGGTCGGTGGCCGACATCTCCGCCCGGCTCCGCATCCCGGAAGGCACCGTGAAGTCACGGCTGCACTACGGACTTCGAACGCTCAGATTGGCTCTACAGGAGAAAGGAGTGACTCGGCCGTGAATGCAATCCCCGACAAGTTTGCGCAGTGGGATGCCGCATACGTGCTGGGTGCGCTGTCTCCTGCCGAGCGGCGGGAGTTCGAAGAGCACCTCGCAAGCTGTCCGTCCTGCCAGGCGGCCGTCTCCGACCTCGCAGCTCTCCCGGGCCTGCTCGCGCAGCTGTCGCCAGACGACGCAGCGATGTTGTCCATGGCGGACGAGGCCGTGGCCGGATCCGCCGAAACACCCGTGCTGAGTGCTGTGCAGACTGATGTGATCGAGCAGGGGCCGCCGCCATCGCTGCTGCCAAAGATGATCAAGAAGGCGCGGACGCGACGACGCCGGATCGTGGCCGCAGTTGCGGGGATCGCGGCTGCGGTTCTGCTGGTGATCGGCGGCCTGGCAGTGGCGGCCGGGCTGCTTCCGCTGCGGCCGGACAGCCCGGAGCGAGTCGCTTTCTCGCAGGTCGTACCCTCGGCGATGACCGCAGTCGCTGATGTCATTCCCGGCCAGAATGGCACGGAAATCAAGGTGGAGTGCCAGTACGGCGAGGTCAACGAACCCCGGACGGGTGCCGGACATGAAACCTATTCGATCTTCGTGGTAGACCGGTCGGGGAACGCCTCGGAGATCAAGGAATGGCCCGCCACGCCCAACAAACTGATGCGGCCGAGCGGCACTACGCCGTTGCGGATCTCCCAGATAGCGGACTTGGAGATCCGTGAGACCGACACCGATGAGGTCGTACTCCGCGCGTCTCTACGCTGACTCTCCCTCAGCAGAAAACTGGGTTAACCCAGTCTTCAGTCACCTCACACACGTTGCAACGTGTGTAATGGGGCGGGAAAGTGGGTTAACCCAGTTTTCTGCGGATGAGGGGGGTTAGCCGCGGGAGATCTCGCTGCTGAGTGGCAGATCGACCACCGAACGACCGGCCTGCAGCTGGTACATGCCGGGCTCGATCGTCCAGGCATGCGCGGAGCTGTCCCAGTGTCGGAAGTTGTGATCGGCCAAGGTAATGGCCGCGTCCGCCCTCTCCCCGGCAGCCGCCTCCACGATCGCCGAGCCGACGAGCCAGCGCGGAGCCCGCTCCACGGCGCTGTCGGGGCGGCTGGCGTAGAGCTGGACGACCTCACGACCCGGACGCTCGCCGGCGTTGCGTACGCTGACCGTCACGGTGTCCCCATCGATCACCATTCCTTCGTACGACCAGGTGGTGTAGCCCAACCCATGCCCGAACGGGAAGAGGGGCGCGCGGTCAGTGGCGAGGTACCAGCGGTAGCCGATCAACAGGCCCTCGTCGTATGGCAGCTCACCATTCACTGGCTGCACCGAAGGTAAGCCCTCCTCCGAGGCCGGCCAGCTCACTGGCAATCGCCCACCAGGCTCGACAGTGCCAGTCAGCACGTCGCCCAGCGCATTCCCGAACTCCTGCCCTGGGAACCACGACACCAGCACAGCGGACACCTCGTCGGCCCACGGCAGGAGCACAGGCGCACCGGAGTTCACCACGACTACCGTTCGCGGGTTCGCTGCCGCGACGGCACGGACCAGCTCGTCTTGCCGACCCGGCAGCGCCAGGCTGGTCCGGTCGAAGCCCTCGCTCTCGACTTCTTCGTTGGTACCGACCACAACTACGGCCACCTCCGAATCGGTTGCTACGGCCACGACGCGATCAAATT
>DATHIJ010000170.1:0-2615 GCA_035489975.1 Propionibacteriaceae bacterium
GTCAGGGGCTTCTTTGCCCTGCGCCCGATTGCCGTGATATAGGCGCATGGCGCAGGGCAAAGAAGCCCCTGACCAGGCATTTCGTTGTTGGAGCGGGTGACGAGAATCGAACTCGCATGACCAGCTTCGAAGAAATCTGCACGCCTGCTCGAGCCGACTCGGATGCGCCTTCTGCTCTGACCTTCTCGCACCGCGAGGCACTATCGTCGACTCTGGCTTGGAGCCCCCAAGGGCTCGGCGCGCGACCGCTGTTCGATCCACAGCAGTTGGGTGCTGCTTGGTTGCAGGTCCGCGCTCAGCGCGCGCACGGCGAGGTGTGGGTCTGTCCTCTCGCTCGGGCTCAGGAGGCAGGATGGCTCCGGTTGGCAACCTCATCGCTGGCGAAGCGCGTCCCGACCGATTAGTTCTCGCGGGCTCGGCCGTCGACATAGGGAGACTGCCCTGCGACTGTAGGAGACATCGTGGAGACGACCGAACAACGACCGACAAGTCCGATCGGCGCCGACGAGGCCGAGTTCATCAAGGCGGCCAACACCGACGACACCGGCAGGTTCGCGCTGCTCACCGAGCGCTTCCGCCGGGAGCTGCTGGCCCACTGCTATCGGATGCTCGCGTCGTACGAGGACGCTCAGGACATGACCCAGGAGACTTTCCTCCGCGCGTGGGCCAAGCGTGAGTCCTTCCAGGGGCGGGCGTCGCTGCGGACTTGGCTGTACCGGATCGCCACCAACGCCTGCCTGGACTTCCTCGAGAAGCGGCGAGACCGTATGCCGATCCCCACCGACCTACGTGGTGCCGGCGGAACGGGCACCGAGGTGCTGTACCTGCAGCCGTGGCCCGACAGCCAGCCGGACGACCCACAGGAGCGGGCGGTGGCCAGGGAGACCATCGAACTGGCGTTCATCGTGTCCGTGCAGCACCTGCCCGCGCGGCAGCGGGCGGTCCTGATCCTCCGCGACGTGCTCGGCTGGCCGGCGCAGCAGACGGCCGACACCTTGGAACTCACGCTGGCGTCGGCGAACAGTGCTCTGCAGCGGGCCCGTGCCACGATGCGCGAGCACCTGCCCGAAGGCCGGCTCGACTGGAGCGCCAGGATCGGGCAGGGGCTGAACGAGGATGAGCGGAGGCTGGTGGCGGCGTACGTCCAGGCGCACGAGAGCCTCGACATCGACGGGCTGAGCGCGCTGCTCCGCGAAGACCTGCGCTTCGCGATGCCGCCGGAGCCCGGGGCCTGGATCGGTCGGGATGAAACCATCCGGGGCTGGGTGGACGGCGGCTTCGGCCAGGGTGACTACACCGACTGGAAGTGCCGAACCACGATGGCCAACGGCCAGCCGGCAGTGGCGATGTACCTGCGACGTCCCGGGGCTTCGACGTATGAAGCGTTCGCGATGGACGTGCTGCGCATCGAGGACGGCCTGATCGCCGAGATCATCACCTTCGACAGCGAAGTGTTCGACTGGTTCAGGCTGCCGAGGCAACTTCAGGCCGGCTGACCTTCCTGCCGGAAGGTGCGGCCGCAGAGGTGTATCGACACATCGCCGGGTGATCCACACGCCGGTACTGCTCAGCGCGGCCGATGGTCACCGGCTCGCCAGTATTGCGTTGTCTGGCGACCCTCAGTTCGCCCAGGCAGGATCGTCCGCTCCGGCGTGGTCGGCCACCGTCATCCCGCGTGCTTGACCGCCCAATCGAGCGCGAAGTCGGCGACTTCCTCCCATCCATCGATGGCGGGCAGCAGATGCGGGCCATCGAACTCTACGATCTCCGTCACCGTCTTGGACTTGTAGTGCTTCGCATTCGAGTGCCCCACCTTCGGGGGGAACAGATGATCCTGCTTCCCAGAGATGAACAGCAACGGCGGTCGCGCGTCGTTGTGGTAGTCGACGTAGGTGTCGTCCTTCCCAGGGTGGATGTTCGCGAGTGCGCTTCCCCAAAAGACTCTGCCTGAGGCTGGGATGTGGTAGCGCTCGTAGAGCTCAAGTGACTTCTCTTCGCTGAATGTGTTCGCGAACACGTAGTGCCACTGTTTCGGCGTGAAGCCGACCGCTCGATGCCGGTTCGCGGGGTTCTTCAGGATGGGGAACCCGGACTTGATCTCGGAGAGCGGAATGACCTTCACGCCCTCGGTCGGCGCGGAGTCGATCGCCACACCAACCGCACCGAAGCCGTGATCGAGCAAGATCTGGGTGAACACGCCGCCAGCCGAATGCCCGATGATGATCGGCGGACGATCCAATTTCCCGATCAAGTTCTCGAGCATGTCGATGATCTCCGGCACCTGGAGCTGCTCGATCGGCGTGGGATCAGCACGGAGAGCCTCGACCTCGACCTCGAACCCCGGGTACGCAGGGGTGAGGACCGTATAGCCCTTCGCCTCGTAATACTTCTTCCAGTGCTCCCAACTCCTCGGCGTCACCCAGAAGCCGTGGATCAGGACAATCGTGTCGGGCTTGGTCTTGACCGGGGCCTCTGCCATCGCCGCTCACCCTTCCCTCGTTGACCCTCCACCTTAGGACGTTTGAGACTGGGAGGACAACGGTCCGCTTGCGACCCTCGTGCGGTCGTATCGGCCGTCAGCGCCGTCCTGGCCGGAGGGCTGATGCGCTTGTCGC
>DATHIJ010000171.1:0-5270 GCA_035489975.1 Propionibacteriaceae bacterium
GGACACCGTCGGAGTCGGCATCCCGTCCGAGGTCGGCGTCGTACGCGAGGCGTTCCCGGGCGATGTGGTGATCTTGAATCCGTGGGATCCAGCAAGTGAGCTCGCCACAGAGCTCACCAAGGATTCTTCGGTGATCACTACCGTGTCCCGGCTGCAGGACTTGGCGCTGTTGGCGGAGCGCGACGATCGGCCACGGGTGCTGGTCGAAGTACTCACCTCGATGCAACGCCACGGGATCCGGCCCGATGATCTTGGTCAGGTTGCGGCCTTGCTTCCTGGTGTCCGGTTCGAGGGCTGGACGATCCACCTGCCGCTGCACGCCGACGGTCGCTACGCCGAGGCCGAGCGGCTCGGTCACACTGCTCTTGCTACGGCGCCCGGCAGTCTGTGGTTTTCCCACCTTCCCCCGGAGGAGACGATCACTCTGGCACGCCAACTGGGTGGCGCAGAAGCCGACCCAGTCCCCGTTCGGCAGCGGGTCGGCACCCGGCTCTGGCTGGGTGACAAAACATCGCGCAGCACCACGGCGACTGTGTTGGATGTGCACGAAGTCAAGCGTGGTGAACGGGCCGGCTATCGGCAGCGCGTCTGTCCGGCTGACGGCTGGATCGTGGTGGTTGCCGGCGGCACCTCTCATGGCATCGGCATGGAGGCGCCGACGTCGGCCAAGACCTTGCGGCATCGGGCGATCGCCTTCGCTACCGGTTCTCTCGCAGCCGCGGGGCTGGCCCTCAGCCCGTACACCATCAACGGCAAGAAACGCTGGTTCCTCGAGCCGCCCCATATGCAGTGCAGCCAGGTCTTCCTGCCCCGCAAGGAACAGCCGCCACGGATCGGACAGGAGGTTCCGGTCGAGTTGCGGCTGACCACGGCCACTGTCGACTGCATTGCGTGGAACTAGCAGCCGACTTGTCAGCGGAGCGAGCAATCAAACTCAGCCGCGCAGCTTTGCGCGCAGCTGGTCGGTGTCGTCAGCAGTCCAACCCATCTTGAGCAACATCGGCAACACACCGCCGAACGTCTCGTCGATGTACCGCAGGAGGCTGATCATCGCCTCTGGGTGACTGAGGTGTGAGGACATTGGCCGGCCTTCGAGGTTCCCGGCGTACGTCCACGACGCCATCAGGCGTTCCACGACCTGCTCGACACGCTCCGAGCTCGCCGCATAGTCGTCGATGATCGCTTGGCGCTCGGCGTCTGCAACCGATAGCGCCAGCGCGACGACAGTGCCGGTCCGGTCCTTGCCCGCAGCACAGTGAACCAGTGCCACACCCGGCGCTCGGGCGATCGTACGCAGCGCAGCCAACACCGAGTCCGGACGATCCACCAGGTAGGAGAAGTAGACCGAGGCCACCTGATTGTCCAACTCGACACTGGGTTCCAGGTCGATCCACGGCAAGGCCTCTTCGGGCATCACCTCGGGGCGTACGTCGGGCTTGGGCTCGCCCACACCAACCTGCCACTCCCGAAAGAGCGAGTACTGGTGGATATGTACCTCCGAGCTGGCCAGGGGACCAGGACCCTCCTGCGCGGCCTCGTAGTCGCTGCGCAGGTCGATAACGTCGGTGAGGCCCAGCCCGAGCAGCTGATCCACGTCAGAGGTGGTGAGCGTCTGGAGATTATCCGACCGCAGCAGCCGACCAGGGATGATCTTGTCACCGTCGGAGGTCGGGATCCCCCCGACGTCGCGCATATTGGCCAAGCCGTCGAGGTCGATCCACATCCGTTCCACTCAGTCAGGGTAATAGGCAACCTGGGCCGAGCCAGCTGGTGATTTGTCGCGCTTGCTAGCCAGCGCTAGGAAGCGGCTTGATGTCAAGCGGCAGGCAGGCCAGGCGGGCTGGAGAACTCCCCGCCGCTGGCGTCGCATCGGTGTGGATCACGATCGAACGTTTTTCCGGCAAGGGGATGAATGGCACATTGGCTGTCACCTGCGCGCTCCCATCGGAGTTCACTGTGAAGTCGAGGTGGACCTCGGTGTGGGTGTTGACCGGCCAGGGAGCCGGTAGGCCGGCCTCCTCCTGAGCGTTGTAGTGGCCTCGTGCCGAGGCCCCTTGGCCCGCTACACATGGCCCCTTGTGTAGGTGAGACGGGTACTCCTTGGCTGCCGCACTGTCGTCGATCCCCGTGATCTGAAGCCTGAAGAAGCTGCTGCCCTCCATGCCGATCATGACAGCACTCGCCTTGGCGCCCTCGAACACATCGTCAGTGCTCGGTGAGAGGTCAGTCAGATATCCGCTATAGCGCGCCCAACCCATTCCCGAACTGTCGGAGCTGGCAGCAGCAGTGCTGGTATGCAGGCCAGCATGCCCAACTGCCGCACTGGTCGTGAAAATCAGGGCGGATGCAGCCAGCGCGGAGATCGCTATCGAGCGGGTGCGCGCCAAGATTCCCCCTCAGAGACTGGGTCGCACAAAGTCTCAGCTGGGGCACCCCGCAAGGCCACCGTCCCCCGACCGAGTCACCTCGCGCCAGCATAAGTGATCCAACGGCGCCCCGTCGAAGTTTCGAATGCCAGACAACGTCCTAGTGTCGTGGCAGGGACACGACACTAGTGTCCTGGAAGGGAAGTTCCTTGGCCTTTGGCCACGTTCAGGTGCGTGCATCGCAAGGCCGACGAGGGAGGGATACCGGGTCGTATCCCGACTGAGGAGAACGCCGCGAGGTGCGTGCCTGGGCGGCGCGAAGCGTCAAGAGATTTCCCTTCCAGGGCACTAGCTCGCCCAGTGGCCGGTGAAGAACAACCAGCTCCACCACACCATGAGCACAATCTCGACGGTGAAGGCAGCCGCTACCAGCAACTTATGAACGAGCGGGGACACCTTGCCGGGTCCCGCCACCCAACGACCGAGCAGGATCCACAACGGGAACCACAGGAGGGTGGCACGGTTGACCGAGAAGAACCAGTACGACATGGAGAAAGCCAGTATTTGGATCCCGACCCAGCTGGCTTCTCCCCACATCGGCCTGTCGGGTCCGCTCGGAGATTTCCGCGCACGCAAGCTCACCACAATGCACCAGATGGTGACGGCAACGCCCACCACCATCGAGATCATCTCGCCGCGGAACACCGCGGGCCACCACGGATGATCGGGGAACGCGCCAGGCAGGATGGCGGGGATCGTGTTCCAGAAAGACTGCCAGGGCCACGTCAGCTCGCGTACCCAGCCGGTCGCCTGCGCGTGATACCAGGCCGTCCAGCTCCCGGTAAGGGCAAACAGATAGGCCGCAAAAGCCAAGATCACCGACGCCGGGATCAGCATCAGCGCCGCCCGGCGCAGCTTCACCGCAAATGGGTAGGCACTGGTAAAGATCATCACGAGCAGTGCAACGATCAAGAAGAGCCCGGATACCCGCACGGTGCAGGCAGCTGCGGTAAGCGCGACGGCGGCCAGCCAGTGATCGGTACGGGCTCGCTCCCATGCCCAGAAGGCCAGGGCGCAAAACAGCGACTCGGTGTAGGGCACCATAGTGAAGACGGCGGTTGGGGCAAACAGCCACGCGACGGCCGCCCACGGCCCTCCGAGCCGATACAGCGCAGCAGCGGCGACGGCAGAGCACGCTGTGGAGAGAACCACTCCGCTGATCGCAACTGGCACCCCGAGCTGACCGAACAGCCACAAGATCAGCGGCCAACCGGGAAAGAATGCCATCAAGGTGCCGATGGGGTCGGCGAAGTAGCCACCGTCAGCAAGCCTGGCGAAGTGCTGCACGTCCCAGTTGCTCACCATGTCGCTGAGCGTTCGGTGCTGCACGACGGCCAGCAGCAGCGCAACTGCCACGATCAACCCCCGGCTCACCAGCCACGCCTGGATCACGATCCGTCCCGGGGACGAGGTCGTCGCCACGGGTGCAGGTGCGGGAGGAGCGACGTCTTGCAGCATCAGGCCTTCCGCCTTGGGACTCCCGTACCACTGAACACCTGGAACCAACGGGCATCAGGTGCCTGATCGAGTACGCCGCCCGTAGGATCGTCGACGCCGTCCCGGCGTACCGGATCATGCTCTGGTCGCAGCGCATCCCGGACAACCATGATCACGACCCAGCCTTGGGTACACAACCTGATCACGACCGACAACCAGTAGATCCGGTCAGGCGAGCTGTCACCTGGTGTCAGGAAACCACCGAGGTGCCACCAAATGGCGACGAAATAGATCAGTTCACCGGCAGTGAAGATCAACCAATCACGCCATTTCGGGCGGGCCAAGATCATCAGCGGCAGCAGCCAGAGAACGTATTGCGGTGAGTAGACCTTGTTGGTCATCACGAACGCGGCAACGACCAGAAATGCCATGGCACCGAACCGCGGCCGGCGGGGCGCGGTCATGATCAAGATAAGGATGCCGAAGCAGCCCAGGGCAAACAGCCCGGCGCTAACCCAATTCAGATAAGGAACCGGATAGCCGGCCAAGGAGAGTACGTACCAGATGGAGCCCAGGTCGCCATCGCGCCCGCGGTTGTAGACCCAAAAGCTGCGCCACGCATCCGGTGCCAGGAATAGCACTGGAAGGTTGACCAAGCCCCAGCTCACCAGCGCAGTGGACAAGGTCATCACGAAGTCGCCCAGGCGCTTGGCGCGCAGGCAGAGCAAGAGCAGCGGACCGAGGATGAATGCCGGGTAGAGCTTGGCTGCGGCACCGAGCCCAAGCATGACCCCTGCCAGGCCCGGACGGCGTGTGGACCAAAAAGCCATCGTAAGCGCGGTCAAAGCGATCGGGAGCATGTCCCAGTTGATCAAGGCAGCAGCAGCGACGCAGGGCGACGCGGCCAGCATCATCGCGTCCCAGGGCCGCCCCGCTGGCGTACGCACCAAGGCCCAGAGCGCGACCAGGAACAGCGCGCCCAGCAGCACCGTGTTGACATCGATGAAGATCAACGTCGAGTCCACCCGCTGCTGGTCGGTCAGGTCGGTCCCCTGCAGCCCTCCGAGCACGCGGGTGATCAGACGCTCGAATTCCAAGAACCAGCCGGTGAGCACCGGGTACTCCAGAACCGGGTAGTCACCGTCGTCGAGGTAGGGAGTGTTGCCTTGCTGCAGGCCGCGACCGGCGTACAGCAGGCCGATATCTGAGTAGCACAAATACTTGAAGTGGTCGGGTGCAGGTACCCCAGCGACGGTGATCCGGCAGGGCAAGCGGAAAACAAGACCGCTCAGGTAAACCAGAGTGCCGACCAGCAGGGTGACCCGTAGCGGGTTCCACCAGGCCTTGCCGACGGCGGCGTAGCGTCCGAGAGGCCCGCCAATTCGCTGGCTGACTCTGCCGACGAAG
>DATHIJ010000172.1:0-2079 GCA_035489975.1 Propionibacteriaceae bacterium
CATATGCTGAGCCGTGCCTGATACGACAAGACCCGCCAGAAAGATCACCAGACCGCCCAGCAGCGGTTTGGCGGGCCCGATGCGATCGCTGAGCCTGCCGCACACCACGGTGGCGAACAGCATTCCGATCAAGAACAGCGAGAATGCCCAGGCGTAATACCTCAGGCCGTCCAGTTCGCGAGCTGCCACCGGCATCGCGGTCGCGACCGAGATGGTCTCGAAGGCGATGGCGACGATAGTGGCGCACAGCCCAATCGTGAGCGCGCGCTGGGAGACTCTGGGCACCGCGACACCAGTGTCATCGTGCGCAGTCTGCCGCGTGGCCATTTCACCAGTTCATCACCTGTGGCCGACTCGAGGTCAATTCGCGCCGCGCTGTCTAGACTGGCCGACGTGAGTCAGCAACCGAGTCCTGGTGCCGAGACCATTGTCGACGAACGCACCCAGGAACGCCCCGATTACAAAGTCGAGGAGGGCGACCACGAGCGCTTCTCCCACTACGTACCCAAGGACAAGCTGACCGAGGCGATGGTGATGGGTACCCCTGTGGTCGCACTCTGCGGCAAGGTATGGGTACCCAGCCGCGATCCGGAGCGCTTCCCGGTGTGCCCGGAATGCAAGGAGATCTGGGAATCCCTGAAACCAGGTAGCGACGAGAACTGACTTGTCAGAACCCAGTTGAGGAATAGGGGTCAACTCGCTTCTGACAAGTTCAACCACTGCTGCCGATCGACGGCGTGTACCCCTACTGCCCTGCGCCAGGAATTCGCCACATATCTCCCCCGCCCATGTGGCGCCTCGCGGCGTTCTCCTCGGTCGACATGCGACCCGGCATGCCTCCCTCGTCGGCCTTGCGATGCACTCGCCTGGACGCCGGATCTATGCGCCGCATTCCCGGCCCAGGGCACTAGTCTGACGCCATGGATTCCACGGTCAACAACGGGCGGACGCTGGTGCTCGTCCGACACGGCAAGTCCTCGTGGGATTACGACGTCGATGATCATGAGCGGCCCTTGTCCGGACGTGGGCGTCGTGACGCCGAGGCGCTCGGCCGCTTGCTCAGCCAGCGATCGCTGCATCCTGACCTGGTTCTCTGCTCGACCGCGACGCGTACCAAACAAACCTGGGACTACGCGAAGTCAGGCGGCGCCGACGCGGGCAAGATTGAGTATCTGAGGGAGATCTATCACGCTTGGGTGCCCGAGCTGCTGGCCATGATCCGGGAGGTTCCTGACGAGATACACACCTTGCTCGTCCTTGGACACGCACCCGGCATTCCAGATCTTGTGGAGCACCTTTGTGTCCGAACGGAGTCCCCGGATTGGGCCCAGATGGACAGCAAGTTCCCAACCAGCGCCCTCGCTGTCGTGAATGTGCCCGGACCGTGGGCCGAACTCGGGAAGGGTCGCGCCGAGTTGGCCAGTTTTGTTGTGCCGCGCGGCTGACTTCCCTCATTTTGTGACGCCAGTTTCGATTCCAGAGGCGTGTCGAGCCCTGCGCGTCAAAGCAGTGTCACTTTCTGAGAGCATGCGTGCAGAATCGCAGCCACGACAATCTCGGGGTGCTCCTTGAGCATCCGCCAGGTAAAGCGCAGCACCCGCCAGCCATCGGCGACCAGAGCGTTCTGCCGCGATCGGTCCGATTCGAAGAGGTCCTCATCCTCTTCGTGAAGCCGGCCATCGATCTCAATCGCGAGTTTGAGGTGCGGGAATGCAATGTCGATGAAATAGAGGCAGCCTTCCAGAGACACCGGGAAGTTCGGCTTCCAGGCAGTGATCCGCGCCCCGCGGAGAATCCGGTGGGCGAGACGCTCGGCGGCTGACCACGGTTCATTCCGGGAGTCGATGAGCAGCCTGAGTCGCTCTTGGCTGCCGGTCCAGTTAGGAGTCAGACGAAGAGCCTCGTACATACCCGTAAGGGTCGCCGCACGGGTGCGGAGCGCGATATCGATCGCGTCGGCGCACTCGAAACTAGCAAGGTCGATGGCAGTGAGTGCGGGAGCCGTGTAGCGCAGGCCAGCGCGCTCGGTGACCAGCTCTGCGGGGATGTGGCGGCGGCTGAAGGTGTAGCCTGGGCGAC
>DATHIJ010000173.1:0-2428 GCA_035489975.1 Propionibacteriaceae bacterium
TCGATCTGGACACGCTTGTTCTCCACTGATCACCGAGGCGGACTCCAAAGCGGGATCCGCAGCGGCGCGATCCGCGGCGAGCGGAGCGAGCAATCAAGCAAATATGCTGTGGCAGGTGAGTGAGGCCTCAGCCCAGAAGAGTGGCCAGCCGAGCGGCGAGAGCCCAGATTCGACACGGCGCGTCGCCGTGCTGCCCCACATGGGCCGGCTTACCGCCGTCGCCGCGGCAACGCGTCTGGTCGAGGGCCTGAGTGCAGCAGGCATCGTCTCCGCTCTGCCCGCCGACGACATCGCAGCGCTTGACCCGCGGCTAGCGCACGCCATGACACCGCTCAACAAGCCAGTCACGCTCGAGGACGGAATTGAGCTGATGGTGGTCTTGGGAGGCGACGGCACAATCCTGCGCGGCGCGGAATGGGTCCTGACCAGCGAGATTCCGCTGCTCGGGGTCAACCTGGGACACGTCGGGTTTCTGGCCGAGGCTGAGTCGTCAGAGATCGACACCATCGTCGCCCATGTCGTGGAGCGCTCCTACACCGTTGAGGAGCGATTCACCATCGATGTCATCCTCCGCGATTCCAAGACCTTCGAGGTGGAGTGGTCCTCCTACGCAATCAACGAGGTGTCGATCGAGAAGGCTTCGCGGGAGCGGATGCTTGAGGTGCTCGTGGAGGTGGATGGCCGGCCACTTTCTCGCTGGGCCTGCGACGGGATGCTGGTTTCAACCCCGACCGGCTCGACTGCGTACGCTTTCTCAGCTGGTGGGCCGGTGATCTGGCCGGGCGTCGACGCACTTCTCGTGGTACCGCTCAGCGCACACGCACTCTTTGCGCGACCGCTGGTGCTCAGTCCTACCTCGACCGTTGTGGTGGAGGTTCTCGATGTTTCCCCGACTCATGGCGTGGTCTGGTGCGATGGGCGTCGTTCGGTGGAACTGCATGCAGGAATGGAGATCGAAGTGACCCGCGGTAAGCAGCGGCTCCGATTGGCCCGGCTGTCGCAGGCGCCGTTCACCGACCGGTTGGTCAACAAATTCGGTCTTCGGGTAGAGGGCTGGCGCGGGTCGGCCGACCAAGCTATCACCATGATCAACACTCCTGCATGATCACCGAACTGCGTATCGCCGACCTGGGTGTGATCAAGGACGCGACGATCGGGCTCGATCCTGGCCTGACGGTAGTGACTGGGGAAACCGGTGCGGGCAAGACGATGATCGTGAGCGGGCTCGGGTTGCTGCTCGGCGGGCGGGCGGACCCACGGTCGGTTCGCCGCGGGTCGGAGCGGGCCCGCGTGGAAGGTCGGTTTCGGATCGACAGTGTTGAACTGTTGCAGCGGGTGGCCGCGGCCGGCGGCGAAATGGACGACGACGAGTTGATCCTGGCACGTCATGTCACAGCGGCTGGGCGTTCCCGTGCCTACCTCGGCGGTGCCCAGGTACCAGCGGGTGCCTGCGCTGAGCTGACTGCGGAGCTGGTCACGATTTATGGGCAGGCGGAGCAGGAACGACTCACCGAGGCTGATAGACAACGGCAGCTCTTGGATCGCTTCGCTGGCGCTGTCGTACTCGAACCGCTTGCCAGGTACTCCGCTTTCTGGTCGGAGGATCGCGCAGCACGCACGGAGCTGGCTGAGCTGCGCGCCGAGGCACAGCGCCGGGCCCGGGAGATTGATCTGTTGACATTCGGCCTGGAAGAGATCGAGAGAATCAGCCCGGCCGCAGGCGAGGATGTCGCGCTGGCGGCAGAGGCCGCCCGGCTGCAGTCCGCAGACGACTTGCGGGAGTCGGCGCAGTCGGCGGTCCACGCTCTTGCCGGCCCCGACGATGAGGCCGGCGGTGCGCTGGCGATGCTCTACACGGCTCGCAAGGCGTTCGAGCCGGCAGTCTCTGGAGATCCTGCGGCGACCCGGCTTGGTGATCGGCTGACTGAGGCGAGCTATCAACTCACCGATCTGACCGCGGACCTGGCGCGGTATCTGGACGGCTTGGACAGCGAACCTGGGCGGCTGGAACAGATCGCCGAGCGCCGAGCTCGACTCAGCACGCTGACCCGGAAGTACGGCAGCACATGTGACGAGGTCTTGCGGTGGGCCGCAGACTCTGCGGTGCGTCTCACCCAACTCGGCCAGAGCGACGAGCGGATCGAGACCTTGACCGTACGACTGGAGGAGCTGCGGATTGAGTTAACCGCACTTGCTGCTCAGATCAGTGTGGCCAGACGTGAGGCGGCAGCCAGATTCAGTGATTTGGTCCGCGTCGAGCTTGCCGCGCTGGCGATGCCTCACGCGCAGCTTGGCTTCGAGGTAACCAGCGCTGACCACGGCCCCTGGGGCGCAGACCGGGTCGATCTGGTGTTTGCGGCCAACCCAGGTGGCGAACTGCGGAGTCTGGGGCGGGTGGCGTCGGGTGGCGAGCTTTCCCGAGTCCGGC
>DATHIJ010000174.1:0-3711 GCA_035489975.1 Propionibacteriaceae bacterium
CCTCATTGATGGGAGCCTCGATCAGGCCGCAGATCAGTTCGCGCGGGCCGTCGTATTGCTGCAAGGCCATGACGCACCATTCGAACGGGCCGAGTCACAGCGCCGGCTGGCGAGCGTCCTCGTTGCTGCCGGTCGTCCCGACGAGGCAGTCGAGCATCTCGTCGCCGCGTACCGGACAGCTCGCCGTCTCGGCGCAATGCCACTGGCCAACCAGCTCGCCGGCGCGCTCAGTGCGCTGGGGGAGCGGGCTGAACGACGGCTGAGCAAGCGAAGTGCCGCTCAGCTGGACCACCGCGGCCTGACCCGCCGGGAACTGGAGATCCTGCAGATGGTGGCCACCGGACGGACCAACCGGGAGATCGCCCGGGACCTGTTTCTGAGCCCGCGTACGGTCGATATGCATGTCAACAGCATCCTGACGAAGCTGGACGGCCGATCGCGAACCGACGCCGTTCGCCGGGCCAGTGAGCTCGGGCTGCTGACGCAACGTCCTGGGTAGACAACGAGGGCGATCGGAGGTTAGACGACCGAGACGATGCGGGGTTCGTAGTCGGTTCTTGATAAAGTCGGTCGGTCCTGTTCGCGTGAGCTGTCGTACGTTGCGAGGCGCAAGCAGTTCAGTTGCGTTCCAGGATTTTCACGAGAAAGGGAGGGCACGGGTGCTCGCCGCGTTCGCCAACGCGTTCCGGAGTCCGGACCTACGCAAGAAGATCTTCTTTACGCTTGCGATCCTTGCGGTCTTCCGCCTCGGTTCGATCATTCCCACGCCGAACGTCAACGTCGAACAGGTGAGCTTCTGCCTCGAGCAGGCCAGCACCGGCGAGCAGCAGGGGCTCTACTCCCTGATCAACCTGTTCTCCGGCGGCGCGCTGCTGCAGCTGGCGATCTTTGCGCTGGGCATCATGCCCTACATCACGGCCAGCATTATCCTGCAACTGCTCACAGTGGTCATTCCGCGGCTAGAAGCCCTCAAGAAGGAGGGTCAGGCTGGACAGACCAAAATCACTCAGTACACCCGCTACCTGACCCTGGTGCTGGCTGTGCTCAACTCGACCGCCTTCGTCACAGTGGCGGTCAACGACCGGCTCTTCACCGGATGCCCTGGCTTGGTCTACGACAAGAGCATCTTTCCAGTGGTCGTCATGATCCTGACGATGACGGCCGGCACCGGCGTCATCATGTGGCTGGGCGAGCTCATCACCGAACGAGGTGTCGGCAACGGCATGTCAGTGCTGATCTTCACCCAGATCGCTGCCACCTTCCCCAGTGCGTTGTGGAGCCTGAAGGTCGCCCGTCCAGGCTCGACGGGGTGGGTGGTGTTCCTGCTCGTGATCGGGTTGGGATTGCTGGTCATGCTCGGCGTGATCTTCGTCGAACTGTCCCAGCGCCGGATTCCGGTGCAGTACGCCAAGCGGATGGTGGGCCGGCGGATGTTCGGCGGCACCACCACCTACATCCCGATCAAGGTCAACCAGGCTGGCGTCATCCCGGTCATCTTTGCTTCGTCACTGCTGTATCTGCCGGTCCTTTACGCGCAGTTCCGGCCCGATGACAGGTTCTCGTCCTGGATCAACGCGAACTTCGTGCAAGGCGACCATCCGATCTACATCCTGACGTTCTTCTTCCTGATCGTGTTCTTCGCCTACTTCTATGTCGCGATCACGTTCAACCCGCAGGAAGTCGCCGACAACATGAAGAAGTACGGCGGCTTCATCCCCGGCATCCGAGCCGGGAAGCCGACTGAGGACTATCTCAGCTTCGTGTTGTCTCGCCTGACGTTCCCCGGCTCGATGTATCTGGGGCTTATCGCGCTGCTCCCTTCGATCGCGTTCATCCTTTTGAACGCCAATCAGAACTTCCCCTTCGGTGGTACTTCGATCCTCATCATCGTCGGTGTCGGGCTCGATACTGTGAAACAAATCGAGAGCCAGCTCCAGCAGCGCAACTACGAAGGGTTCCTCCGCTAATGCGACTCCTCATCATGGGCCCTCCGGGTGCAGGCAAAGGTACCCAAGCCAAGCTGATCGCTGAGCACTACGGGATCCCGGCAATCTCGACCGGTGACATCTTCCGCGCCATGAAAACCTCCGATACCCCGCTGGCGCGGCAGGTGCGGGCGATCATGGAGTCCGGCGGGTACGTGAGCGACGAGATCACCAACGAGATCGTCAAAGACCGCCTGGCGCAGAGCGACTGTGACGCCGGCTTCCTGCTGGACGGCTATCCGCGTACGTTGCAGCAAGTGGAGACCCTCGACAACTACCTCGCCGAGGCTGACCGCCCACTCGACGCCGTGATCTCATTGGTGGCCGACACTGACGAGGTCGTCGCACGGCTGCTCAAGCGGGCGGAGATCGACGGCCGCGCCGACGATAACGAGGAAACCATCCGAGTCCGCCTGCAGGTTTACGCCGAACAGACCGAGCCGCTGCTTGAGGTCTACCGCTCGCGCGGCGTGCTGGTCGAGGTCGACGGTCTCGGCCCGATCGACGAAGTGTCGGAGCGAGTCTTTGCTGCACTGGACGCTCACCGCGAGGGCACAGCCGCCCAGACGTCGCGCTAAGTCGCCAGACTCACCAGGCCGGCGGCCCCATCCACAGTGATCAACTGTCCGGTTTCGATCTTGTGCGTCGCCTCAGGCACGCCGACCACTGCTGGAATGCCGTACTCGCGCGCCACCACCGCACCATGGGAGTTCGAGCCGCCCATCTCCATCACAAGTCCGCCGGCTGTCAAGAACAGCGGAGTCCAGCCGGGATCGGTCGAAGGCGCGACCAAGATCTCGCCGGGCTCCAAGTGCGCGCCCACTGGGTCGAGCACCACACGTGCCCTGCCCGTCACGGTGCCGGTTGAGGCTGGGCTTCCGGTGAGGGCCCCGTCAGCTCGCGGTGCTTCAACGGCGACCGCTTCCGGCTCCGTTCCGTCGGAGAGGAGCAGGCGAGGAATATGGCGTCGCTTCAGCTCCTGCTGGTACGCCTCTCGCCGCTCCGCGACCAGCGTCCGCAGGTCTTCGCCGGCCAGACCCCGGCGGACCTCGCCCAGGTCGAGGAAGAAGACATCATCAACTTGAGTGATTGTCTGTGTGGCAGCGAGCTCCCTCCCGACCGCCTTCAGGTGCTCTCGCATCGTTGAGAGCGCCACAATCAGCAAGAACTTCGGCGCCTCGCGCAAGCCGAGGAGCTGGCGTACCCGATGCAGCGTCCAGCTGGCCAGTTTCGCCCGAAGCCGGCTGCGCTCGGCAGCGCGGCTGGTCAGGCTGCTGATCGCGGATTCGGCCTTCGCCTGGCCTGCCTGGAATTGCGAGATCGGGTCAAGATCGGATTCCTCGAGCCGCAGGTAGTTGCCGATCACGCCGAGCAGGTGGCTCGGATCATCTGACCAGCGCGGCATGCCAATGTCGATCTCGGCGACCGCGCGATGGCCGTAGCGGCGCAAGAACGCCTGGAGCCCGCGCTGCGCCACGGCCGGCAAGGCACGATCGCGGTACCGCTGCAGCAGATCAGGCACCGCCAACTCGGTGAAGGCGCCCCGCGACTCCTCGTCGTCGCGGATCTGTTCGGCCAGCTCCCACAGCGTGAGGTCCATCTCAGTGGTGATGTTGTGCGGCAGCCCACGCAACACCTCCTGTAGCTCCCCAGGTTGGGCCACATCCCGCAGCAGCCGGCGAGACGCACCCAGCATCAACAGACCGCCTATCGCGTATGCAGCAGT
>DATHIJ010000175.1:0-2892 GCA_035489975.1 Propionibacteriaceae bacterium
CGCCGACCGAGAAAGCCACTGCCAACGACGTTTAGCCAAAACGACCCCTCACGCCCCACCCTCTTGCTCGCGCCCCCCGCGAGCAAGAGAGGTGGGGCGTGAGTTCGCCTCCCCCCGGGCTGACCTCAATCGTCGAATAACGTCGGCTGGCGAGTTGTGTCGTTTCTACGGTGGGGAAGGGCCGAAGCTTCAGAGCAACAACGAGAAACATCCTCACCGATCCGCTAGCGAAGCGCGGCCCAGTGAGGCGGTCGTGACCGACTTGTGTCGAAGCTAATTTCATTGGGTCACGAAATGGCCACGGCGGTGACGAGGCTGGCCGATTGTGCTCTTCTCAGGCCTGTTTGGAGCGTGCTCGGCCGCGGGCGCGCGTGGCCGCCGACAGCACAACCTTGCGCATGCGCACTGCCTCCGGAGTCACCTCCAGGCACTCATCAACGCGGCAGAACTCCAGCGCCTGCTCCAAGCTCATCAGCCGCGGCGGCACCAGCCGTTCCAGCTCCTCGCCGGTGGAAGAACGCACATTGCTGAGTTTCTTTTCCTTGGTCGGGTTGACGTCCATATCTTCGGCGCGGGGGTTCTCGCCGACGATCATGCCTTCATACACATCTGTGCCGGGCCCGACGAACATAGTGCCGCGCTCCTGCAGGTTGAACAGCGCGTACGAGGTGACTTGGCCTGAGCGGTCCGCCACAAGCGAGCCTGTGAGCCGGGTGCGCAGATCGCCGGCCCAGGGCTGGTACGCCTCGAAGACGTGATGCATCAGTCCGGTGCCACGAGTTTCGGTGAGGAACTCGGTACGGAAGCCGATCAGGCCACGAGCTGGCACCAGATACTCGATCCGGACCCAACCAGTGCCGTGGTTGACCATCTGCTCTAATCTGCCACGGCGTAGCCCGAGCAACTGTGTGACAACGCCAACGAAATGTTCCGGTATGTCGACGGTAAGCCGCTCGATCGGCTCATGGACCTTGCCGCCGATCTCCCGGACCACCACCTGTGGTTTCCCGACAGTCACCTCGAAGGATTCACGGCGCATCAGCTCGACCAGGATTGCCAGTTGCAGCTCGCCACGGCCCTGCACCTCCCAGGTATCTGGTCGTTCAGTGGGCAAAACCCGGATCGAGACATTGCCCACCAGCTCAGCATCCAGGCGTGCTTTCAGCAGCCGTGCCGTGAGGTTCTTGCCGGACCGGCCCGCGAGCGGGGAGGTGTTGATGCCGACCGTCATCGAGATCGACGGCTCATCCACGGTGATCAGCGGCAGCGGCTTGGGGTCGTCGGGATCGGACAGCGTCTCCCCGATGGTGATCTCCGGGATACCAGCGATGGCGACGATGTCACCTGGTCCCGCCGACTCAGCAGGCTCTCGATCCAATGCATTGGTGATCAGCAGCTCGGAGAGTCTGACCGTGTGGATGGTGCCGTCGGCGCGGCACCAGGCCACATTTTGATTGCGTCGCAAGGTGCCGGCAACGACTCGGCACAGCGCCAGCCGCCCGAGATACGGTGACGCGTCCAGGTTGGTGACGTGTGCCTGCAGCGTCGCTCCCGCCACGTAGCTGGGCGCCGGGATGTGCTGCAGGATGGTGGCGAACAAGGGGGCGAGATCTGGGCTGTCCGGCATCTCTCCGTTGCCCGGCGCAGTGAACGACGCGCGCCCGGCCTTGGCCGAGGCATAGACCACTGGAAAGTCGAGGACATCGCTGCTGTCGTCGTCCAGCAGATCCAAGAAGAGGTCGTAGGTTTCCTCCACTACCTCAGGAATGCGGGCGTCGTGGCGATCGACCTTGTTCACCACCAAGATGATCGGCAGCTTCTTGGCGAGGGCTTTGCGGAGCACGAAGCGAGTCTGGGGCAGTGGACCCTCAGAGGCGTCCACCAGGAGCAGGACCCCATCGACCATCTCCAGGCCGCGCTCGACTTCGCCGCCAAAGTCGGCGTGGCCCGGGGTGTCGATGATGTTGATGGTGACAGTCGAACCGTTGGGGACCTGGTGGCGCACGGCCGTGTTCTTGGCGAGGATGGTGATGCCTTTCTCCCGCTCCAGGTCCATAGAGTCCAGCACACGTTTCTGGACAGCCTGACCGGCGCGAAAAGCCCCGGACTGCCAGAGCATGGCGTCGACCAGCGTCGTCTTGCCATGGTCGACGTGGGCGACGATGGCTACGTTCCGCAGGTCAGAACGAACGGGCACTCAGCAAGACCTTCTCCCGGGCTTGGGCAACCCGGCGAGTCTATGGCAGCCAGCCCACTGGACCACGCCTCCGCCTAAGCAGGTGAACGTGTGGGGTGCTGCCAAACACGCCATTGGGGTCATTCCCTCCGCTGTGCAGACTTCCGTTCCCCGTACCCTTGCCCTATGGCAGGCACAGACTGGTTTCGAGACTCGTTTCGAACCGAGTATGAGAAGCAGAACGCGGCCATCGGTCGATTCAACTTGGCGATCTTCGGCAAGACCGGAGTCGGCAAGTCCACCCTGATCAACGCGATCTTTGGCGAGGAGGTCGCGAGAACCGGTATCGGTGAGCCAGTCACCCGCGGCAGCCACCTCTATCTCGACAAGATTGGGCACCTCGGGATAGTCGATACTCAAGGTCTCGAGGTGGGCAAGGACAACAAACAGATCTTGTCCGACCTCGACAAGGCGATGACCCAGATGCGCAAGCTGCCACTGTCTGAGCAGATCCACGTTGCCTGGTACTGCCTACGCGGCATGGACCGGCGCTTCGAGGAGGCCGAGGCTGATTTCATCCGCCGTCTCGACGGGATGGGGCTACCGGTGATCGTGGTGCTGACTCAGGTGCCGATGCGCAGCGGTCAGTACCACCCGGACACTGTGCTGTTGGCGGAGCAGATCATGGCCAAACGACTGCCAATCGTGGCAGGGCG
>DATHIJ010000176.1:0-3181 GCA_035489975.1 Propionibacteriaceae bacterium
CGTCCCATCGCCGCATGGACTTATCCCCGCCGCCTGCGACGAGGGTTCTGCCGGGGTTGAACCTCACTGAGACGACGATGTCGGTGTGATTAGTCGACGCGGGGAGCCGATTGGACCGGGGGCGGCCAATCCCACAGCTGCACCGTCCTGTCGCTGCTGCCGCCAGCAAGGTGCCTGGGATACGGCTTCCTACCCGTCCCGCGTGTGGACCTTGCCGCAATCGCCGCCGCGAGACATCCTCAGGAGGCGGCCCGGATCCTTCGCGACGAGGTGTGCAACCGATCCGACGATGGCAACCCGCCGCTGGAACTGTCGGAGCGGACGGAGCAGATCCTGGTTTCCCGCGACTGGCTGCCGCCGATGAAGTCGGCGAGCTGAGCCCGCTCATTGCGCCGAGAATCGTAAAAGTGTTCTAATAGAATATGCAAGATCTCGATCCGACTCAGTACGGCGAAGCGGATGCAGGCGGGCGGCGTCGTGCCGAACGTTTGTTGGTGCTAGAGAAACACCGCCGCTCATGGCTCAGCAAGATCATGTGCGGCGCGACCCTCTATGAGGCTCTGTGCAAAATCGATGCTCCGGCTCCGGCGCGTGCCGTTGACTCCCCACCCGAGGCGGCCATACGTTCGAGCTTTCGTTTGCCCATCGCGAGCACGGCTCTCGGTCTGACATCTGATACTTCATGGACGATCCTGAGCCAGGGGAACAGATATGCCCACGACGATCATTAACTTGAAAGTTAGGACAGTTGAGGAGAAGGCTGTCACCCCACAAAACAACCAACTGGGCAACATGATCGCGTCCAGCGACGACATCACCGAAATCAACGATGATCCAAGCCTCAGAGGCCAACACTCAGGTTTCTATGTCCGTGTTCGCAGGCCGGATTTCTGGCTATGTGAAGCCGGATACATCTTGCCAGGAATCCCAGGCACGCCTTTCCCGAATGGCGGTCAACTCCAGACCCGAGGGCTCCTCAAAATTTCCAGTCTGGTGAATATGGTCGCGATCATCGGAGGGACCGACGATTACCGGTGTGCTTCAGGTCAGGTCAAGATCGATGGGAACAACTTCGAGCTGAGAATCGAAACTCCGTAAGACGCGGCCGACCCGACCGCGATACGGGACTGGGCGTGGCCAATCCAGTGAGCGCCTACGCATAGTGGCCATACCTTCGAAACCAGACTCGTCAGGCTGACCCGATCAAACAAATCCTTGACGTGCGAGCACCCAGCCGACACCGCGCGACAGGCGGCGGCTTACGGTCTTGGCCTCAGTTTCGGCTTGCAGCCGGTCGTCGGGCGAGTCAGCTATGCACTTATGTTGCGCATATGTTGTGCAGCACTTGATAATTGGTCTGAAATAGGCTCTGACCAGGGATAATGCTGGTGGGCGATACTGGATTTGAACCAGTGACCTCTTCCGTGTCAGGGCAGAACCTCTCCCTGGGAATGCGGGCGAGTGGGGCGCCTTGAGCGTGTGCAGGGTCGCTTATGTCTGCCACTGTGTGGGTTGGTTGGCCGACAGTTTGGCCGACAGTGAACAGGCTTGCCGCTCCCTAGTGGTTGTAAATGCGACCACCTAGGAGATGCGTGTGCAACGCACCGCGGGGCGACTCCGCCAGGTATCTCTCGACCTATGAGGGTGCAGCGTCATTTTGTGGCTTGGTTGCGAGCCTCGTGGTCAGCTTGGAAGGTCGCGATCCATGCGCCTGCAGGCGGGCAGTGGATCATCCTGGTGCGCTCATGGCTGACCCTGGATGACCGGTACTCGCCGTACTTACTGGCCCGTTAGTCGCCCAAGCGTGGCTCATGGATGAGCCTCGACCGCGTCGGCGCCATCGGGATTCCGGAGTAGTGGGCTGTGCAGTCACGCCGAGGTGAGCTCCGCCTTCCCGATCCGCCACACCGGGATCTGTTGGCCCTGGCTCGCGTCCTCGGCCTGCGCGTTCCCCTTGTCCGTCGTCGACACGAAAATCTAAGAGTTGTGTGGTGCGGACTCGGCTCGGTTGGTCGAGTGTGCTCTGGCGGGTGAGAGCGATCGATCGGGAGAGAGGACGAGGTGGATGTGGGTAAGCCACCTTCAGCATGACTGGGTGGGTAGAAGGCGGCGATGGGGGAGGAATGAGTGACATCTGGATTGGTACGTCGGGATGGAGCTATGGCCACTGGAACACTGTCTTGTACGAGCCGTCGCTGGCACCCGGGGATCGGCTCGGCCGGTACGCACGGGAGTTCGACACAGTCGAGCTGAACGCGAGCTTCTACCGATGGCCGCAGCAGCGGACGTTCCGAGGTTGGCGACATCGGCTGCCGCCAGGATTTCGGATGTGCGTGAAGGCACCCCGTGGCCTCAGCCACGGCCGGCGTTTGTATCGGCCCGAGGCATGGACCTCTCGGCTGGTGGAGTGTTGGCACGAGCTGGGGGAGCGACGCGGACTGTTGCTGGTTCAGCTGCCGCTCGACCAGGAACGTGATGATGACCGGCTCGACTATTTCTTGCGCGGCTTACCGGACTGGATGGGTGTCGCCGTTGAGCTGCGCCACTACAGCTGGGCGGTCGACGCCGTCTTCGACCTGTTGAGCCGCCATCAGGCAACCTACGTTGTGATGAGCGGCGCTGGCCTGCCTTGTGTCCTGCGTGCCACTTCGACAACGGTTTACGTGCGGCTCCACGGCCCTGACCATGACCATCTCTACGCCGGTTCGTACGGCGAGGCCGATCTGTGCTGGTGGGCCGACCGCATCCGTGAGTGGCACCGGCAACACCTTGGTGTCTTCGCCTACTTCAACAACGACGGATACGGGCACGCGGTGACCAACGCACGTCGGCTGCGCACCCTGACGAACTCATAGGCCGGACAGGTCAGGACTGAAGCGGCAAGAGAGAGACCTGGCGTGCTCGATCACACTTCGTCGCGCGATCAGCAGTCAACGTGGAGCGTCGGCAGCACAGCGAGGACGAACGAGGTTGACCGCGGCGAGCAGCGACGCACAATCGGTCGCCTCAAGGAAGGTGCTGACCCGGCCCACAACTAAGCCCTGCCGGTGAGACGCTGGGCGACACGAAGGGCCGGACAGACGCCGATTTGACTGTGGGGGACACCTTCGGTGTTACGCCATCCCTAGTTTGGCGGCCGGCCCTTCGCCACCACGGCAGCCCGAACGACGCCAATGACCCA
>DATHIJ010000177.1:0-2687 GCA_035489975.1 Propionibacteriaceae bacterium
TGATCGTGTGTGTCTCCACGCCGCGGCGCTTCATGTTGAGGACGTGATTGGCGACGATGCGGTAGAGCCAGGTGCGGAACTTGCTTTCGCCCTTGAAGGTGCTGAGCTTGGTGATGACCTTGACGAGCACTTCCTGCGTGACCTCCTCGGCGTCGTGCGGCTGGAAGACCATACGGACGGCGATGTTGTAGATCCACGCCTGATGCCGCAGGACCAGCTTCTCCAGCGCGGCGCGATCGCCGCTGTTGGCCTGCGCGACCAGTTCGGCATCCGCAAGATCGCCCTCGGCAAACTCGGCGAAGGGGTTGAACATGACTCGGCTCCTTGGTCTACAGAGCGCACTTCGCGTTGGTGTAACGGCCGTTTCGCTCCGTTTGCCTCGAGTAACATCGCCGCGAACGTTATTGGTCCGTGCGACTCGCACTAGTCCTTAACCAAGCGTACTTGCTTCGCTTGGCGAGTTGAGTGGGTCAAGAAAGCTCGAAATCCTTCGGCTTTTCGCGGGGTTTCATGGTTGTTGCAATCCATGAGCTACGAGAAGCAGAAGGAGTTTCGAGTGAAGCAGAGTATCCGAGATCGACTGTGGGCTCGCAAGCGTCGGTTGGCGCGACGGCTGGATAAGTTCAACTACCCGGCTGACCTGGAGCAGCCGATGCTCCGCCCGGGCAACGTGCAATACGAAGTGTCGGGCCGCAGCGTGGGGACGGCTTATGGCGGCATCGGCCTGATCCAACGACTGGTGCAGGAATTGGGCTTGGCCGCGGAGATCGACCGGCGGCTAGTGCTGTTCAAGCTGCATCTGCCGTATCACGAGTCAGACCATGTGCTGAGTTTGGCCTACAACGCGCTGTGTGATGGACGGTGCCTGGAAGATCTCGAACAACGGCGACAGGACGAGGCGTATCTGAACTTGTTGGGGGCCGAGAGGATTCCTGATCCGACGACAGCCGGCGACTTCTGTCGGCGATTCTCGGAGAACGACCTGGGGCAATTGCAGGCGGCTTATGATGCCGTGCGGAAGAAGGTCTGGGCCCGGCAGCCGGCAGAGTTCTTCACCGAAGCGCGCCTCGATGCGGACGGCACGCTGGTAAGTACCACGGGCGAGTGCAAAGCAGGGATGGACTACTCGTACAAGGGCCTGTGGGGTTATCATCCGCTGCTCGTCTCGCTGGCGAACACCGGAGAGGTGCTGCGGCTGATCAACCGCCCCGGCAACCGCCCCAGCCACGAAGGAGCCGCCGAGCAACTCGACCAGTGCATCGCTCTCTGTCGCAGCGTGGGGTTTAAGAAGATCCTGCTCCGTGGCGACACCGACTTCTCCCAGCTCCGGCATCTGGACCGCTGGCACGAGCAAGAGGACGTGCGGTTCATCTTCGGCCTGGATGTCACCGCGGGGCAGCACGTCGAGGCCGATGATCTGCCCGACTCGGCCTGGAGAACCCTGAAAAGACCGCCGAAATATACGGTCCAGACGAAAGAGCGAGGGAGGCGCAAGCGCCTCAAGCAGCAGATCGTCGAACAGCGCGGCTACAAGGACATCCGCCTGCTGGACGAGTGGGTGGCCGAGCGGAAGTA
Source organism: Propionibacteriaceae bacterium (assembly GCA_035489975.1). Taxonomy (GTDB): domain Bacteria; phylum Actinomycetota; class Actinomycetes; order Propionibacteriales; family Propionibacteriaceae; genus Microlunatus. Next base: position 1,576 of record DATHIJ010000177.1, read on the forward strand.
TCACCCGCCGGGCTGCCACCATACGTATCGGCTGATCATCGTGCGGAAGAACCTCGAAGTGAGCGAGCCGCAGCAGCAGCGGCTGTTCGACACCTACCGCTACTTTATCTATCTCACCAACGACGAGGAGCGCACGCCGGAGGAAATCGTCTTCTCGGCTAACGACCGTTGCCAGCAGGAGAACCTCATCGCCCAGCTCAAGGGTGGCGTGCGGTCGCTGGCGGCTCCGGTCGATAACCTGCTCAGCAACTGGGCCTACATGCTGATGACCGCGCTGGCCTGGAACCTCAAAGCCTGGCTGGCGCTCTGCCTGCCGGCGAAAGGAGGCCGCTGGCAGGAGCAACATCAGGCCCAGAAGAAGCAACTCCTGGGGCTGGAGTTCCGCACGTTCGTCAACCACTTCCTCCGCGTGCCGGCGCAGATCGTGACGACGGGCAGGCAAATCATCGTGCGGCTGTTGGCCTGGAACTCCTGGCAGCCCATCTTCTTCCGGCTGCTGGACCAGTTCGTTCGTCCGTCAAGTTCCCGCCCGCTACGCTGCTGACCATCGGCGCAGCGGCGTCGTACGGCCGACGCTTCTCGCGCCCTTCCAGAAGCCGGGGTCTGGATGCTCCGGTCTGCCGTCACACCTTTCCCAGAGAGCAGCCCGACTTCGAACCACCTTCCAGCCTTACGCTCCCCAACGCCCAACGCGCCTCCCGCCCTCCGCTGCGCGTCACTCCCCGCGAGATTGATCCCTCCATATCCATCCAGCTACGCTTGTTTAAGGACTAGGGAAGATGACGGTGTATCGCGGAGAGCAATTCCGACCGGCGTTGGAATCTTGGTGCTTTTGGCCATCATAATCGCTGTCGTCGTGGCCATAGCTCGTTCGTAACCGGCATGAACTTGACCTTCGCTCCCCCATGTTCCGATTCACGATCCGAGACGTGCTGTGGCTGATGGCGGTTGTGGGGTTGGGGGTTGCTTGGGGTATCGAGCATCGGCAGTTAGTTGTGGTCCGTGGTGCCCTATACACAGAACAGGCTGAAAGACGCATCGCCGATCTTCGCGCCTTAGAGCTGCAAAGTTTCCTGCCGCGCGCGATAGACGAATAGGCAGGCGGGCGGGGC